>CAMYAA010000185.1 GCA_947253615.1 uncultured Sutterellaceae bacterium | reverse complement strand
TCGAGTTCTACCCAACGCTGGGCATAAGGAATGGCCTCACCAGCATGGCCCGTCCAGTATTGATACCCATAAGCCATGCGCATATTCCATTCCGCACGATCTTGGCCCTCTTCGCGTACCTTTTCAAGCACCGAAATGGCTTCTTCAAGGACGCGATCTGCCTCCTCCTGAGGGATGTCTTCGTTGAAGTCCCCCACAATGGCATAATTTTCTAAGGCACGCGCTAAAGCATAAGCCAGCTCATAATTCCAATGTTCACGCGTAGCTTCACGAAAAATTTCGACGCTCTTTGAGTGAGCATCGGCATCACACAAAACTTCAAGGGCCTTAAAAAACACCTCCGAGCGTTCGGGTGAATAGACCGTATCCTCAGGCTTTACACCAAAGAGTTCATCCTTTTGATTCGCTTCTTCTTCGCGCTCTTTGTCCCACGCAAGTATCTCTTCACGATCAAACCCAACCGTGCTACCGAGGCGACGAATCCCGTGATAGCGAAGGCTCGGTAATGTATGGGAACGCAAATAGTCCGTCACGATCGTGCAAATGCCCTTCATATCCCAAACCATGAAATCGAAGTACCCGTAATAGAACCCCTTTGTGGTCCCGAGATACTTCGCGCAGGCTTGACCTTCTGGCGTCTCAAAGGCCGCCCTCAATTCATCAAAAACGTTTTGGAGCGCAGCTTGTTTGTCCTCACCTTCCAAATCCTCGTAATCAATTACCAAAAAGCCTGCACTCGCCCCATCCTCCTCAAGAGCTTTGAGCGAATCGTCATCCTCGCCCTGGAAGTACTCAGCCAACAAGACTCCACAAGCGTGATCACCCTCTTCGGTATCCGCGCGCCAATCCGCGTCTTTGTCTTTGTCAGGCGTTGAAGCGTAATGACTCAATTTGTTCAGCCCGCGAATCTGGGCCTCTTCTGACATATCCACCCCGAGCGACGTCAACTTATCAGCCAAGTTCGCAAACTTGACGGGGGGTTCATCAAGCGACGTATCCAGGCGCGTGTAGGACTCAAAAAAGAGCATATTGGCCTTTTCACCAAGCGCCCTTTCAACCATCGCTCGAATGACCCAATTGGCCTTCCTATTATCGAGCTTGGCTAATCGATTCACGCTCGGCGAATTCACAAAAATGTCAAACGACTTAGAACCAGCCTTGCGAACCCAAACGTCCGCCTCTTCTAAGGGGTAGCTCTCTTCTTCAAGCACCACGGGCAACCACGGTTTGGGCGGCAGACCAATCGTAATATCCCAGTCTTTAAGCACGCCTTGGGGGGCTTGTTCGAGAAAATACTGCAGTTCAAAAAAGCGTGTGAGTTCTCCCCCAAGGGAAAGCATCAAGGTGTAACGCCCATTAACAATACCAACGCCAAAACTGAGGTCTGCAAAAGCGATCGTCAAGGCCGAATCAATCGCTTCAACGACACGCCCCGCCAATGAATCGTCTTTCGTATCGAGCCAAGCACGCAGTTGCGACGCTTTGGCTTCAAAGTCCCGCCAGCTTCCCTGAACGCGCGCTCGGAACGGCATGAGAAAATGCGCAAAGCTCATTAACTGTAGGCACTTTTCAATACGCTCGTCGCAAACTTCGTTGAGCGAGGTATGATCCTCATCATCAACTTCTTGAGTTAGCGCCAACACGCGCGCATACCACTGTGCAGCTCGGGCATTTTGATCCATGTAAAAATAGGCTTCTCCCATTAAAAAGAGAAATTCAGGATCCTTCATCCCTTCTGCCTCATGGAATTTAAGGGTCTTTACCGCCTCACGATAATTGTCATAGTCCTCCAAGCTCGTATTGGACTTTTCAATGAGTGCCTGGGCATAGAGTTTCACCAAAGCCAGCGAGAGCGTTTCTTTAGGCTGATCCTCCAAGGCGTCCGTCACTAAATCACAGTCGCCCTCGTCGAGCCACTGTTGGCACAACGTTTCTAAGTCTTGTTTCATCGTTTTTTCTCCTCAGTCTTAGAAACGCAGGTCTGACGTAGCCTAAGACGTACAGGTTGTTCTTATTACAATTCGGTCTCAAATTCGTCCAACAAGGGAAGAAGTTCTTTAAGCGAGAGGCACACCACAAAACGCGAGGCATCGAGCTGATCGTCTTTATTGACGAGCCTTAAAAAGTCCTCATAGGGAATCAAGCCCAAGGGCCCCTTCTCGACATTGTCTTGATCCACAAATCCTATTAACCAACGATCAACTTCGATCTCGGGATTAAAGACGCCCGAACGAGGTAAGAACGGTAAGGCCGTATCAAGATCCGACGTCAAGACATAAATCCCCACGATTTCAACTTCTTCGCCTTCGTCATTACGCTTGGACATTAAAAGGGGAGCCGCATAAAACACGTCACGATTTTGAATCGCATGGAGACGCTCGCCATAGAGCTCCCAATTAGATCCCATGGCCTTCAATTCCTCAGGCCTCAAGGCCACAGGGAAGCATGCCCCAAAAATCATCAATGTTTCGTTGCCCATAATCGAGTCATCTTGAAAGGTATTTTCAAAGATGCCTTTTGAGGCAACGAGCAAATCATTCCTTAACGAGGGCACATCACAGGCGTGATACGTATCCTCATCCCAGGTAAAGTCTGACGCTTTCGTGAGCGTCATCGCCCGATCAATCAAGGACCAAAATACTTCAACGTCCGAACGGGTCGCTGGCAACGGGAGTTGAAGAAGAACCCCCTCATCCTCAATCGTTACGGTCACACCGCGCCCAATGGATTGAGGATCGTAGACGATCGTTTCGTCCCCAGTTTGTTCATATTGCAGTCGACGATTATCGTCGTACACGCCAAAGCCATAGCCATACCCTTCGATCAAGTCCGAAAAGGAAAAAGGCTCCGCCGTTTCACTGCGTTCAATTTCAACCCAATAGCCCATGATGGACTCCTTAAAAATTATTTAGCGAAAAGCCAGGCATAGCATGCCCCGACCAGGATAAGAAGAACGCCCACGCAAAACATGACAAAACGTTCAAATCGGTAGCGTCCTTTCTCCCCATGGAGCGACTCTACAAACGCGCGAAGTCCAACGAATTGATTGGGCGCCATGCGCGTAATCCAATGCCAATCAAATAGGCATCCAATGACGACGAGCGTGCCTACGGTTATCAACACCCAATAGAAATGCGCCTTTAAAAAAGCGATCAATGCCTCCATCGTGATCACGCTCGTCTTGACGTTGTTAGCGATTCACAAAGAGCAGCACGACCAAGACCACGATAAGGATCAGCAATCCCCAACGCAAAAAGCCGCACGCTGGCAACGGACACCCGGAAGAGCGACTGCACCCACAAGCGCTCGACTTAACGTGAGCTTCCTGGTCGTCGGCCTTCGGCTCACCCTTCGACGCACAACACGTGGAGGCCGTGCTCGGTTTGGTGTTGCATGAGGCTCCAGCCTCGGCACCGGTTTCAGCACTTGGACAGGGACAAGGCTCGGCCTTCTCGTCCTGGCAAGAAACGGGTTCCGTCGCTGGTACTGATTCGACTGATGCTTGAGAAGCCTTAGGCGCCGCTTCCTTAGCGGGCGCTTCTGACGCTTCAGCGCTTGGCGCGGGTTCGGAGGCCTTTTCAGGCGCAAGCGCACTTTCGCGTTCACTCAAACGCGCCCAAAGCGCCTCCACCACGGCCTCGTCCTTAAATTCAATCCCGTTGGTGTGTGGAATCCACGTTTGCGGCTTAACGCTCGGGAAACTTTCAACGAGTTCATCACGCTCGACGATCGCTGGCGCTTGCGCGTTCTCGATAATCCCCTCAAAGCGAAGGTTCACAAACCAGCCTTCTTTCCCGTCGCTCTCGGGCGCTTGATACGGAT
>CAMYAA010000184.1 GCA_947253615.1 uncultured Sutterellaceae bacterium | reverse complement strand
GAGATCTAGTACGGTCTCGTGGGCTCGGAGATGTGTATAAGAGACAGGTCCGCACTCGTATGAATACGGGCATCCATCACGCTCAAGCGTAATGACCCTAAGAAGGCCACCGCTTTTAAGAAGACGTCCTTTTGGTCGGGTAAGCTCAACATGATTTCGTAGCCTTCGACCGGCGCCTCGCGACACGCCACACAGGGACGAATCGGGGCTTCAGGGTGCGCTTTAATCGCCTTTAAGTATTGACTGAGCACTTCGGTGTGCCAGGCAATTTCTCGAGCACTGTGACGCATTAAATACACGACGTCCATGCGTTTCCAAAGCGCCTCACGATAGGCGGGTTCCACTTTCCCTTCGAGATAGGTGGCGGCTTCGCGACGTCGGGCGCTTAACGTGTTTTCAAAAATGACATCATCACTCTTGGAGGAGGCATTTTGCAAATAGTTGACGCTCGCATGATAGAGGCTCTCTAAGAGTTCGGCCTTCCAAGGCGTCCAGACTTTGAGACTCGTGGCGCGAATGTCCGCGACCGTGAGACAGTAAAGCCCATCGAGGTGACGACGATCTTTAACCTGGCTAGCAAAGCGGGCAATCACCTCCGGGTCCGAAATATCTTCTTTTTGGGCCACTTTACTCATGAGCAAATGCTCACGCACTAAAAATACCAAGAGTTCGGTTTCTTCCGGTATGAGATTAAAGCGCTTGGCAAAAGCTTCGGCCTCCATGGCGCCCAATTGGGCATGATTGCCCCCACGCCCTTTCCCGATATCGTGAAAGAGCGCGGCCAACGTAATGACCCAGGGATACGGGTAGTTGGCCATAATGGCTGAGCATAGCGGATATTCGTGAGCGTACTCGGAGCGCGCAAAATGACGCACATTCCTTAGGGTCTGAATCGTATGCTGATCGACCGTAAAGATATGGTAGAGGTCGTGCTGCATTTGCCCCACGGTGGGTTGAAACTCGGGTAAGAATCGCTCCAAAATCCCAAAGGCATACATGCGTTCGAGCGCTTGATACACGCCTTTGGGCATTTTAATAATGGATAAGAACGTCGCTTTATTGACGGGATCCGCACGAAACGCATCATCAATAAAGAGGGTGGCTCCGTGCCAGAGCGCACGCATAAGTTTGGTGGAAAAGCGCGAGAGTTGAACTTCGGTATTGACCCAATAAAACGCGCGTAAGAGGCCGTGGGGATCGCGCTCAAAGGCCTTCTCGTCAACAATGTCGAGCTCGTCGCCTCGGGCTAAGAAAATATCATCGAGGGCGATGGGCTCACTCACGCGATGACCAAAGAGACGCTCTTGCAACGTCTGAATTTCAATGTTGCACACTTGAGTGAGTGCTTTAGCATTGCGATAGTACTCACGCATGAGCACTTCGGAAAGACGCTCTTTGTCGTTGTGCTCAAGGCGAAGCATTTCTGCCAAGGACTCTTGTAAGTCAAAGAGCGATCGGTCTTCGTGACGCTTGGCGATGAGGTGTAATCCAATACGATAGCGCTCGAGGGCACGATGGCAACGCTCGAGGGTTTCGCGTTCTTCTTCGGAGATAAGTTCGGCCTTGACCATCCCTTCGAGATTGTCAGCAAGGCGCGCCGCTTTCGCGCACCATAAAAAGACGTGCAGGTCACGCAATCCCCCGGGACTTTCTTTCACGTTGGGTTCGAGTGCGTAGGGGGTATCTTCAAACCGTTGATGACGACGTTCGCGCTCGAGCATTTTGTCGCGGAAAAAATGACGGGCATTTAATCGATCTTTAAAGGTCTCGGTGGCTGCTTTTAAGAGGGCCTTGTCCCCAAAGAGCCAGCGCTGCTCGAGGTAGGTGGTGGCCACTGAAACGTCAAGCTCGGCCTCTTCGAGAAAACTCGTCGGGGTGCGTACACTCGCGCCCACACTCAAGCCGATGTTCCAAAGATTGGTAATAAAGGCTTCTAATTGGGCCTTATCCTCGGGCGTTTGTTCGGAATCTTCGTGCGTGAGAATTAATAAGTCAATGTCCGAATAGGGATAGAGCTCTTTTCGACCATAGCCTCCCACGGCCGCCAGGGCGATTTTCTGAGGATCGAGAAACGTGTGCGAGAGCGCTTGGATACAGGTGTCTAGCGCCTGGGCATGAGCGTGTAAATACGTTTCAGGATCGAGGGACTCGAGAAATTGTGAACGTAACTGTTCACGCGCGGACTGATACGCCAAAATGGCAGGATCGAGACAAAAGGGCATGGTCGGCCTAAAAGAAAAAAGTCGTATTCCTTCGTACTTTAAGCCAAATTGAAAGGATCTTCAAAAGAAAGCCCCTAAAAACCTCATTTGTTGAGGGTTTTGTTCATCCCTTCTTTGCTTTGGGCGTAATGGGGCTGTGAGCGAATGTATTGGCGGGGTTGCCAGCCCGTCATGCGTAAAAGCGCAATAAACGGAAAACGCGTCACCATGGTCAGCATGAGTCGGGCGTGTAAGCCTAACGTTTCGAGCGGACGTTGGGTGCGTTTGGCCGCGAGCGTGGAGACAGGAATCGAGACCGTTTTAACGCGCAGTCCCATCCAGATGAGTCGAATGAGAACGTCCGTGTCAAAGTCCACACTTTGGGTGAGACGCTTACGTTCAATGAGCTGCAAAAAGGCCGACACTGGCGTGACGCGAACGTCACTTTGGGCCGAGGGAATGGAAAACGTGAGCGCGTCAAAGTTACTCAAGAGATTGTTGAGATGACGATGGACCCCGGCTTGGGTTTGAACGGAACACACGACACTTGAAGGGTAGTGTGCAGCCGTATGAATGAGCGTGAGGGCCCCGTCGAAATCGCGATGACGTTCGGCGCGTAATTGCAACACGTGGGTATAACCCAAACCGTGAGCGGCCTTAAAGCCCACGGTGGTGGCCTCGGAAATTCCATTCAAATGATCTCGAGGAATGAGCGTCACCCCCGCGCCCACGCATTGTTCACACGCGAGCTTGGTGGCATTGTCGTGACTTTCTTCGACGAGAATCACGGGCAAGTTGGCGTCACTAATGGCCTTGACAAGCCCCGCAATATGCGCGCACGGCTTCAAGACGGTCACTAAGACCACGGGGCGAAAAGTAAGACAAGGCTCAGACATGAATGAATTAAGGCGAGTGGTGCTTTACGCGTAAGGGAAAAAACGAGCGTTGAAATGTTATCGCTATTTTTCGATTTTTGTGGGTTTTAAGGGCGCGTTTTTAGCCCAAATCATGGTTTTTTCATTTTGCGTCGTTTTGACCATTAATTCGGGAGCATTGCTGATCCAAAAGAGCCAGTCGCCTTCCCCACGAAGGTTGCGAACCTGGTCGCAGGGCGTCGTTTCGGGATCCACACTCATCAACGAGATATAAGGGCCCATGGCGTGGGCTGCACGAATCACCTCCGGGTCGGTCGAGGTGGTTTTCGGGGCAAAGACTAAGACCCCGGCGACCTTACGATCGGCCGTGCCTAAAACGAGTTTAATGCGGGCGTCATCGCCTTTTTCCGCTTGAAGGGCGTCGAGTTCCGTTAAGAGCGCTTCAAAACCGGCCTCAAGGCTCGGGAACATCGTCGCCTCCGGGGCGACGGGCTTTAACGGGGTAGGAAACCACCCCTCGACCACGAAGGGGGTTTGAACGATCACTTCAGGAAGAGAGGCATCCCCAAAGTCTTTGGCCGCTTGTTCAATGTGGTGTTTAACATTGAGGGCGGGCGGAAATAACGCAGCAACGAGTTGGGCACAATTTTGCATGAGAGGCTCGATCCGTAAAAATGAATGAAATGATTAAAAGGGAGTCTCTGTCTCTTATACACATCTCCGAGCCCACGAGACCGTACTAGATCTCGT
>CAMYAA010000183.1 GCA_947253615.1 uncultured Sutterellaceae bacterium | reverse complement strand
CAGGATGAATGGTGTAGCAAATCAGATGCGTGTGCTGTTCGAGTAAGAGCACCAAGGGGGTGTCGGTATTGCTGCGAAGGATCTCTTCCAAGGAAGGATTGACGTTTAAAAGCCACGTGCGGCAATAACTCAAAATGCGATTGTCGTTGGGTAAACGGCGCACGTAGTCCAAGCGTAAGAGGGAGGTGCCGATCGGAAAGCCCAAGATTTCGCTCGTTTTTTCCGTCGTTTTCGTCTTCTCAATGGAGAGCAAGGTGCGTGCGTACTTACTCGCGAGGGTATCGATGTCGCCCAAGCTCGGGAGATACATCTCAAAGCGTGGCGAGTTACTCGTCGCAATGACCACGGTCCCTAAATGGGGGGCACGACGAATCAGCCCCTGACGCGTGATGGCGCCCAAAGCGGCGCGAATCGTATGACGACTCACCCCATAGAGTTCGCACAGGGCCACCTCCGGTGGCAAGAGCGTACCGACGGGATAGGTCCCATTGTTGATGGCGTTAACCAATTGTTGTTCAATTTGCGACCACAGGGGCTTATTTTTTACCAGACGTGCCATTCCACTTCCTAAAACAAAAGCCCCGGTTTGCTATCAAACCGAGGCTTTATTGGGTTCGTTAGCCTATTTATTTTAGGCTTAAACCGAGATTAGTTCCACCAACGTTGGTCAGCAGGAATTTCATAACGCTGGGATTCTTGTCCCGCTTCGACTTGAGCCTGACCGATGGAGTAGTTCTTCCAAGCGGTGAGCGTACCCAAGACGATCATGATTAAGGCCACAAAGAGCATCGTCTTACGTAAGCCAGCGCGGTCGCCCTGGTTCATACGTTGGTCGATCATGTTCTTGGTCGGGTTCTTCGTGAAGATGTCCCACTTAACGGCCAAGCGATATAAACCGATCATACCGTGGAGTTCCGTGATCACGAGGAAGATGAACGTGAAGATCATGCCCATGTGATAGGTGTGAACACCGATTAAGTTAGGATCAAGACCGTGCGGATTGAAGAGCATCGGTAACAAGTGCGTGAACACGAACAAGAAGAGTAAAGCGCCCGTGGTGATTTGAACCATCCAGAGGGTCGTGTCTTCGTGACGGAGAAGCTTGTAGTGAGCCTTGATGTCACGATATTGACGATACGACGTCGGGAAACGACGAATTGCGCAGAAAGCGTGAATCACGACGAAAAGGAAAATGACGCCCACGAAAGCCACGTGCATCCACATATGTTCGCCGCCACCTAAGAAGGCACCGCCGGAGGTTTCGATCAAGTTGGCAAAAAGGGTCTTGCCAAAGTTAATCGAGCCCGTGAAGGCCATATGGCAAAAGAGGAAGAGCCCAAGGATTAAGCCCGTCACAGACTGGGCCACATCGAGGTAAGCCGTGTAGCGGCTCTGGCGCTTCGCGTTCTTGAGGCCGACACCCCAGACGTTTTCTTGGGCGCTCGGCGTGTTAGCAAATTTAATTTGTTCAGGGGTCGTCATTTTCGACATCCATTTTTATGTGAGGTTAAACGCATCCTTTCCGTAAGACAGACAATGACAGGGAGCCCTACTGAAAGGAAAACACGAACGATCTTTTGTCGTTGCCCCTATGATGACCGAATTGAAAAAGTTTTGATTTGACAAATATCAAACTTAAACCGACCAGAGTCCTAAAAATCCAAGACAAAAACGTCATTTTTATGTAGTTATACGTATGATTTTTGAGGTTGTAACCTCAGAAAAACACAAAACTACGGGTTAATACTACATAAGATGGTCCAAAAAATAACAATTTTGTGCACTCGGCTTAAGGGCGCAAAAAAAGGGCCCGAAGGCCCTTAATTGGCGGATTGGATTACTTCAACGTACCGAAGATACGGTCACCGGCATCGCCCAACCCCGGGACGATGTAGGCGTGATCGTTCAAGCATTCGTCAAGCGAGGCTAAATACACTTCGACGTCGGGGTGCTGCTTGAAGAAGACTTCGAGGCCTTCAGGAGCAGCCACCAAAGCCATGAAGCGGATTTGGTTCCCAGGGATACCACGATCCTTGAGCAACTTCACAGCGTAAGCGGCGGAGTAGCCCGTGGCTAACATCGGATCAACCACGATATGGTTGGACTTGGGCGCTTCAGGGATACGCACCATGTATTCTACGGGGTGCATATTTTCGTCACGGTATAAGCCGATATGGCCCACGCGAGCGGCCGGCAATAAAGCCAAAAGACCGTCGGTCATCCCTAAACCAGCGCGGAGCACCGGCAAAATCACGGGATCTTTTTCGACCAACATGGGGGCCTTCATTTTTTGAATCGGAGTTTCGATATCTTCGAGCTTCGTGGCGAAGTCACGGGTGACTTCGTAGCCCATTAAGAGAGCGATTTCGTGGAGCAACGTGCGGAAATCCTGAGTTCCCGTATGGCGGTCGCGCATCAAAGAGAGCTTATGTTCGATAAGAGGATGATCGACAATATGAAGACGAGGGAAACGAGGATCGGTGCGCATGAAATGCCTCCAAAAACAATTTTACGAATACTAAGGACACACTATAAAAAGTATCCACACTATAGAACGATGCGCTTACTTAGTCAAAGCATTCTTGTTGATTGAGTGCAAGTTTTTTCGTAATTGTTTTGGTATTATGAGAAAATGAGAAGAGACTGAGCCTCACTCGTGGGCACGATAAAACCCTAAGGATGTGTTTGGGCGCATGCGACACGAAGACTTTGTCCTTGAAAGGGTGGTCCCGCCGTCAATCAGTCATCTTGAACTCGGAGAGTTAACGTGAAGATTCGTACTATTATTTTGTTTCTTGTCATCGTTGTGATGGCCATTTTCTTGATTTTGAATTGGCAAGCCTTAATGGCCGAACAGCCCATTGACTTGGTTTACACGACCGTTCATGCGCCGTTAGGGGCCATTGTGGTGATTGCGTTTGCGGCCATCATTGTGTTGCTTTTAATTTACATGGTGATTCAGCAAGCTTCGGTGACGCTCGAGTTACGTGCGGCCTCGAAGGAAGCGCGTCAGGCTCGTCAAGTGGCTGAAGACGCAGAAAAGTCTCGTTTAGTGGACTTTAAGAAAGCGCTTTTGGACCGTATGGACACGATGGAAACGTTAATCTCCAATCGTACGCAAGAATCCTTAGTGAACTTGGAAAAGCTCACGGGTGAAAATAAGGCCCAGCTCGAACAATTAAAGGCTGACGTGTTAGCGGTCACGCAAGAAGCGCAGACGAAAGTTCAAGCCGACGTTGTGGCGATCAAGAATACGTTAAAGAGTGCGACGCCTGCCAAGGCTGAGGAGGCCAAAGACGATAAAGAGTCTGAAGCTGAAGTGGCGAAGAAAAAAGAAGTCTTTACTGACTTATTCTAGGACGCCAAAGCGCACAAAAAAGGGACACCCACGGTGTCCCTTTTTTTGGCCTTCGTGGGGGAAAACGTCTGAAACGCTCTCGCCCCGAGCGAAGGTAAACTCGATTAGTGTTCTTGGTGGTAGCTCGTCACCAAATCCACTTCTTCTTGCGCGCCCAAGAAGACGGCCACGCGTTGGTGCATGGCTTCGGGCACGATATCTAAAATACGTTCGTGACCATTGGTGGCACGGCCCCCCGCATTTTCGATCAAGAAGGACATCGGGATGGCTTCGTAGAGAAGACGCAATTTCCCAGCTTTCTTCGGATCGCGATTGTCGCGCGGGTACATAAAGACCCCGCCGCGCTGAAGGATGCGATGCACTTCGGCGACCATGGCCGCGATCCAGCGCATATTAAAGTCCTTACCACGAACGCCCGTTTTACCAGCGAGTAATTCGTCGATGTAGCGTTTCACCGGGGCTTACCAGTGGCT
>CAMYAA010000182.1 GCA_947253615.1 uncultured Sutterellaceae bacterium | reverse complement strand
GCATTGAAAAACTCTCTTAAAAACGAGAACTTAATAGGAAATAATAAAAAGCCGACATTATTAGCGGTTTACAAAACGATCTCGGAAGAAATCACCGAAAGCGATATTCGTGAAAGCGATGCCGCAATGGCGCTACTCTCTGAGGATTCGCAGCGTCGTTTAGCCCAATTTACGCATCCAAAACGTCGTTATCAAAGTACTCAAGCACGCCTCTTTTTAATAAATGTCATAAAAGTTCATCTATTAATGGGGTTAAAAAACCGGCCGGCCATTCGCTTGGAAGAACGTAATCCTGATTCGCCGCTCGTTCACTTCGAAGGGGGCCCTACCATCTGGGCCTCAAGCCTCGCGCATACCGACATCGGTCTCGCGTGTGGACTCGCCCCACTTCCTTGGGCCACCCTCGTGGACGTTGAAGCCATTCGTGCTGATAAACCCATCGCGCACCTTCGTAAATTGCTCGAAGCCGTCTTTGACTCGGCCTTTCTCGAGGCGTTTGATCGTGCCGCGGCCACCCTTTCTGAGGATCGCGTCATCGATCGCTTTTATCAGTATTGGGGCGCTTATGAGTGCCGTGTTAAAGCCAATACCCGTGCTTGTCCCGATCAACCGGACTCGCCGCGTAAACGCTTTTTGTTAGGCCTCGCAGAGGATCACCCCTATCTCGTTGATACGGACCATAACCTTGCTTATCGCGTGGAATTTAAGGACGGTCGTCCTTTGGATGAATCCGACCCCGGGAGCGCCGTGCGCTTAGGCTTGAGTTACGTCGCCATCAACACGAGTTCAACGCCCTCAGAGACGATTCGAGCCTTCCGCCTATCGCCCTTAACGCTCACTGTTGCGGGGGAAACGCGAAACGTTATGCTCGTGAAGATCGATCATGTGAGTCTCTGGGGAGAAAAGCGCATGCCTAAATAACGGTCTAACGCCCTCGCTTTTTTGCCCCTCTCGTTAATCTTATTAACGTTTTTTAAAGGGGTTGGGCGCTATTCCTAGGTTAATTCTTAAAGGGCGTGCGCTATACTGTCTGCATTGATTTTTAGATCATTGAGAATCCCCTCCTTTCAGGGGATTCTTTCAAAATGACGACTCACTTTCGTGACATTTGACCATGCAGTTATCCACGACGTCCCCCTTGCTTCAAAAGGCTCTTGGAGCCCGAGGCTTTCGTTGCGCGACCCGTTTTACGTTATCAGGCCTCATCCTGAGCGTATTGAGTGTTTCGCTATGGGCGCCCCTTCCCGCACAGGCGGGCTTTTCTCTATTTGACGGTAATACCGCCCATGTCGCCGTGGTTGGTGTACGTGGTGCCTTACGTGATAACGTCCTAGCGTATCTCGAACCGCTCGAATCGACCTTAGTCTCGCTTGACGTCGATCGCCCTCGTGTGGTCAAGTCCGTGGAGACCGCTCTCTCGGCCTTAGGGTACTTTCATCCGGAAATTCATATTACGGAATTTGATAAGCCAAAAAAAGAAGGCGGCCCTCGTCCTTTATTAGTGACGATTAAAGCGGCCCCCCCCGTGCTTCTCAAAGAAGTGAACGTCAAGATCGTGGGGCCGGGTGCCTCCTTTCCTCCCTTTGTCGAGGCGCTTAAAAAAGTGCCCGTGGTGGGGGACGTTCTCAATCAAGGGACCTACGAAAATTTCAAAAGTGAATTAAATGCCATTGCCCTTACCTATGGGTTTTTCGATGCGCATTTCTTGATTCATCAATTAGGCGTTGCCAAAGCCCTCAACGAAGGGACATGGAATATCGTCTTTGACACCGGTGAGCGCTGGAAGTTTGGATCCTTAAAAATTGAAGGCTCCGAGCTTGTCCCTGAACTCGTCAAGTCCTTAGAACCCTTTAAAGCGGGGGACGATTACGACGCGAGTTCGGTCAATCTCTTTAATCGCAATTTGGCGCAAACGGGTTGGTTTGCGTCGGCCTTAGTGGCGCCAGAAACGGACGCCGCGGACGATAAAACGCATACACTCCCGATGTTAGCGACCCTCGAAATGCAAAAGAAAAACTCGATGGATATCGGGCTTGGGGTCTCGAGTGACGTCGGGATGCATGGCAAACTCAATTGGAATAAGCCCTGGATTAATCGCTATGGACATTCCTTTTCGAGTCAGACCGAAGTGAGTCGCCCTGAGCAAACGCAAAACTTTACCTATCGTGTCCCGGTGAAGCGTTCCCCCTTGACGGACTATTGGATTTACCAAGCGGGGGTGAAGCACCAGCGTTTAAACGATACGAATCAAACGCGTTGGACGCTCGGGATTTCACGCTTTCATACGACGAGCAATAACTGGAAGTTGTCGGCGAACTTACGCTATTCGCTCAATAACTTTACGCAGGCCAATGAGCACGTTCGCTCCCGTCTGTTAATGCCAGGGGTTTCTGCTTCGCGCACCCGCAGTGAAGGGGGCCTGGCTCCCCATTGGGGCGATACGCAGCGCTACAGCGTGGACTTCTCCCTCAATAAGTTACTCTCGGATACGAGCTTTACCCGCATTAAATTAGAAAATGCTTGGTTACGCACCTATCAGAAAAAGCATCGCATCTTTATTCGTGGGACCTTAGGCATGATTGCGACGCGTAATTTCGACGTGATTCCGCCGGACTTACGTTTCTTTGCCGGGGGCGATAACTCGGTGCGTGGGTACGATTATCAATCGATCTCTCCCAAGAATGCCCAAGGGCAATTAACCGGGGCGCGCCTATTGGCCACCGCCTCCTTTGAATATCGCTATAACGTCACGGGCCAATGGTGGGCCTCGACCTTTATTGATATGGGGGATGCCGTTAATAGCTTTAAGAAGTTTGGACCCAAGAAAGGGGCTGGGGTCGGCATTCGCTGGATCTCGCCCGTGGGACCGATTAAATTTGATATTGCGCGTCCGATCGGAGGCCACGTTCATGAAAAACGTCCGTGGAAATTTTATATCGGGCTCGGTAGCGAACTCTAATGCCTAAGACTCGCGCCTCTAGAGCCCACCCAAACTCCGATATTGACCAACACAATGAATAGACGATGATGATTGATCAAGAACCTTCAACGCCCAACCCTGAAAAGCCCGACGCGAGCCAAACCCCTCAAGCGAGCGCTCGTTCTGAGGCCGATCGTGACCGCGCTGCGACTCGCCCAGCGCGAAAAGGTCCTCGTGCGCTAAAAATCGTGGGCACGACCTTGGGGGCCCTCGTGGCCGTCGTGGGTCTTGGGGCCGTCTCTTTGACGCTCTCCCCCGTTCAGCACTGGGTCCTTGAAAAAGGGCTTACCTGGATCCCGGGGCTCTCCGTTCAAAAGGTGGACGGGGATTTTTCCGCATTTCAATTGCATCACGTCGTCTATAACGACTCCGGTATTTCAGCCTCGATTGATCAACTCGATTGGGCCGTCGGTGAGCATGGTTGGCATTGGTTCTTAGGCAAAATCAACGTCAAGACATTAACGCTCGACAAAGTGAGGGCCTCGGTTAAACTCCCCCACGAAAAAGACGCTAAACCAGAAACGACCTCTGAAAAGCCGCTCGCCCTTCCAGCGTGGTTAGACTTTACACTCTCGAACTTCGCCGTCAACGATGCGAACATCACCGTTGATGACATCACCTGGCAAAGTCAGGCGCTCTCGCTCAAAAACGTGAACGTGCACCAGGCACTCAACTTGGGGACGCTAACTTGTGAGGCCTGCCGTGTGACGCTCGCCGCCGACAACGTTCATGAAGAACGCCTCGCCAATCCGAGCACGGATCAAGCGAAAAGCGCTTTGGCCAAGCCCCAGGCCAAGGTCTCAAATGGGGCTACGTCAACGAACCCGTCGGTGAACACCTGTCTCTTATACAC
>CAMYAA010000181.1 GCA_947253615.1 uncultured Sutterellaceae bacterium | reverse complement strand
CATATCGTCGGCAGCGTCAGATGTGTATAAGAGACAGTGGTGATCTTGACACATCTCGTCACCCGCGAAGACGCGCAATTGCTCTATGGGTTTTTAAGTGAAGAAGAACGCACCCTCTTTCGTGCCCTCATCAAAATCAGTGGGATTGGCCCGCGTATCGGGTTGGCCATTCTCTCGGGGATGAATGCCTCGGATCTCGTCAACGCCATCGAAAATGGGGAATCGGGCCTCTTAACCCGTATTCCCGGGATCGGAAAGAAGACCGCGGAACGCTTGGTGCTCGAACTCAAAGGGAAATTACTCGGGGTCGGACTCTCGAGCTCGTTACCCACGAGCAACGCCAATCACGCCGATATCATTAGCGCCTTGGTTGCGTTGGGCTACTCCGAGCGCGAGGCGCAAAGCGCCACGAAAGCTCTCCCGCCCGAAACCAGTGTTTCTGACGGGATTCGACTCTCGCTCCAGCACCTCACGCGATAACCCCCTAAGAAGGCCTCGCCTCTTTAGCCCCAAAGTGCCCAACAGGCCGCCTGAATTTGATACGATTAAGCATACTCAATTCAGAAGGGGCAAAGCCTCCTTAACCTTTGTTCTCACTCGAGACGCCATTCAACCGAGTTCATCATGGATCAAACCGAGCGCCTTGTTGACGCCAAACCCAATTCGCCCAATGAGGAAAATGTCGATCGTGCCTTGCGCCCGACGCGTTTAAAGGACTATGTCGGCCAGCCCGAAATTTGTGAGCAATTGGCGGTTTTTATCGAAGCGGCCAAACGCCGTGAAGAACCCTTAGACCATTTATTGCTCTTTGGGCCACCGGGCCTGGGGAAAACGACCCTCGCCAATATCGTGGCCAATGAAATGGGCGTCAAAATTCGCCAAACCTCCGGTCCCGTCCTTGAACGTGCGGGAGACTTGGCCGCCATCTTGACCAATCTCGAGGCCAATGACATTCTCTTTATTGACGAAATTCATCGTCTTTCCCCGAGCGTCGAAGAAATTCTCTATCCCGCGCTCGAAGACTATCGTATCGACCTCATCATTGGGGAAGGGCCCATGGCTCACTCGATCAAACTCGAGCTCCAGCCCTTTACCCTCATTGGGGCAACGACGCGCGCAGGCTCGTTAACGAACCCCTTGCGCGCCCGTTTCGGGATCGTCAATCAATTACAGTTTTATAGCCCTGAAGACTTGAGTCATATCGTCAAACGCTCGTGCCATCTGCTCAATCTCGAGATTGATGAGGCGGGCGCCTTCGAAATCGCTCGACGCTCTCGTGGCACCCCACGTGTCGCCAATCGCTTATTGCGTCGCGTGCGTGACTATGCCGAAATTAAACACAATGGAGTCGTCACTCAGGCCATCGCCAATGACGCTTTGAGCATGCTCCAGATCGATCCCCATGGGCTCGACTTGATCGATACGCGATTCTTGTTGACCATCATGGAAAAATTCAATGGGGGCCCCGTCGGGATCGAAAACCTCGCCGCCGCCATTGGGGAAGATCGCGATACCCTCGAAGACGTGGTGGAGCCCTACCTTATTCAGCAGGGCTTTGTGCAGCGCACACCCCGAGGCCGTATGGTCACGCCGCTCGCTTGGCAACACTTTCATAAATCGGTCCCTCAATCCCCATTGCGCGACCTCTTTGAGGACTGATCAATATCATGGATATCATTTCTCCGGCTTTGATTTTTACGATCACCTCCCTCGCCTTGGCCCTCTTTTTGTGGCTCGAGGTGAAGGACCCAACACGTAAAATTCGTTTGTGCCAAACGTTTAAACGCCCTTTAATCCAAGTGCTCGGGATGATTACCGCCTTTTTCTGGGCCTTGTCCCTCTTGGTGCTCATTCCGGTGGATCATACAACGGCGTTAAACGCGTTTTTAAATGCCATTCACGCGGGCGCCACGGAACAAGGGGCGAGTCACCCCATGGCCTTGGTGACCCTCACGGGTGAACCCCTTGAGCACGTCATTCCCTTGGTCTCCGAGGGGCAGCGCCCCTTCTTTATCGTCGCTAAGCGCACCTTAGTGGCCCTCATTGCCTCGGGCGTGACGGCCTTTGCCTTTATCCTCGCTTTGAGTTTACTCTTGGCGGCACGATCCTCCCGCTCCTTTACCGAAGGCATCACGCGTCTCAAAAACCTCGCCTGGCGCCCTGCGTTAATCACGGGCATTCTCTTATGGATCGTCTTTAATTGGTTTCTTTTTGTCTGGCCCACGCGCCACATCTTCGGCACCAATGAAGCGGGGCTCGATCGACTCTGGGTCGCTCTCAATTTAATTCCCAGCTCCGTGCCCGTGATTCTTTGGGCGTGGCTCTTGGGATTGTGGTTACTCTTGCGCGAGAAGGAAGATCATCACCATGAGTAAAACCGTGACGTATCCGCTCGAAGTCTTTTGGGAAGATACCGACGCCGGTGGCATTGTCTACCATGCCAACTACTTAAAGTTCATGGAGCGCGCACGCTCCAAAGCGCTCGCTATCGCGGGCATTGACCAAAAAGCGCTGATGAACCACGAACTCAAATTCGTGGTCTCTCAGATGGACATTCGCTTTCAAAAAAGCGCCACCCTCGAAGATGCCTTAATCGTCGAAACCGAGCTTCTCGAACGCAAACGAACGTTTTTAGTCTTTGATCAACGCGTCCTCCGCGAGGGCGTCCTCCTTTGCCAAGCTCGCGTCACCGTAGCCATGGTCAACAATCAAGGCCGCCCCTCGGCGATGCCTGAAGCGCTTGTTAACGCAATCGAGGCGACTTTTAAGTGACAAATCCTTTGCGCTTTAGTACCCTCTAAAGACAACCGTCCTGCTCGGACACCCTTTTTTGTTTTTTATCCCGCCAGAAATCTACCATGACACCAACGAATGACCTTTCCATCGTTTCCTTAGTTTTAAATGCCAGTATCGTTGTTCAATGCATTTTGGCAATACTCTTGGCCATGTCTGTCTGGAGCTGGACACTCATTTTCAAAAACTACTTCCTCACCAAGAGCACGTTAAATCGCATTAATGCCTTTGAAACGCAGTTTTGGAAAGGCGGTCAACTCGATACCCTCTACCAAGAGACGCTCAAGAAATCCGATCGCTCCATCGAGGAAAACCTCTTTGTCGCTGGGATGAGCGAATTATTAAAGAGCATTCCTCAAGGGAATCGCTCCGTGGATACCACCAACAATGTCAGTCGCGCCATGCGTGCGGCCTATACCCGCGAAATGCATCGTTTTGAAAACGATTTGCCCAAACTCGGCACGATCGCAGCCTCGGCCCCCTTCATTGGCTTATTCGGGACTGTGTGGGGGATCATGAACGCCTTTACGGGCTTGGCTGGACTCGACAACGTCAACCTCGCGGTCGTGGCCCCAGGGATTGCTGAAGCGCTCGTCGCGACGGCCATTGGGCTTTTTGCCGCTATTCCTGCCTCCATGGCCTTTAACTACTTTAGTAACACCAATAACATCATTGCCAATCGCCTCGATGGCTTTAGCGAAGAGTTCTTAAACATCGTGGAACGTCAAACGACGAAGGGCTAGGATCATGGCGTTATTCTCACATCGTAAGTCTCGGTCCTTTAAGGCCGATATGAACGTCGTCCCTTATATCGACGTCATGCTCGTCTTGGTCGTCATTTTGATGGTGGCCGCCCCGTTGGTGAACCCCAGCGTGGTGAACCTCCCTTCGGTCAATAAAGAGAGTAAAGCCCCGGATAAACCCGTCGAAGTCATTGTCTACTCCGATGGAAAAATTACCATTCGTCAAGGCAAAAGCATGACCCCGGTTTCTGTCAATGGACTCGTCGATGCGGTACGCATGATTCAAGGGGACGATCTGTCT
>CAMYAA010000180.1 GCA_947253615.1 uncultured Sutterellaceae bacterium | reverse complement strand
GCGGCTTCATAAAACACCCCCAGGCTTTTTATTAAATAATGATCCCAACGGGGCATTTCACACTGTTAATTAACGTCCCCATCGGTCTTGTCGATTTTCATATTAATAAGTACCCCTACAGCAGTCTATATATTAGTAACCATATAAATATTGTTATTTTCTCTAAGTATTTAAAAACAAATAACACTTCACAAAATACCCCTATCTACTAGCTAAAATAACTCTATCTTTCAAACCGTTATTATTAGGTATTTACGCTAGGACAACGGTATTTTGCCTTCCTACCACAAACATTGTTCGCACAAAAACTCACTCTACCTCACCAAACACTAGCCCCTAATGATTCGAGCAACCCCGCGTTCTCATCGAATTCTCCTTACCAAATCTCATCTTCAACATCTTGCGAAACGAAATAGTGGTTAACACGCTCAAATTCCATTCCCCAAACAACATTAATCTCATCGAATGACGGAGTCTCAAACCTAACTTTGCCGGATAAACACCCCACGATAGGAAATTAGCTGATGCAATCTAACTCGAATTGAATGCTCGCCTATGACGCTAGCCGTGGATCTAAGTCCTGTTTATCAATATAGAAAAACGGGGATGATGCAGTTCACCCCCGTTTTTTCATAGATCCTTTGTCCGCGTTCGTTATCGAGGACAATTAAGAGCCTCACAAACTGGCTACTTCTTCAACTGAATTAATCGCTTTAACTCAGTCATTTGCTTTTTCAGATCCTTTAATTCGTTGACTTGTTTTTTCAAATCCTTCAGCTCTTGTGCCATCGACGCCTTGGTTTTAATGAGTTCGGACTCAAGCTTGGCCGTTTTATTTTGGTACTCGACGATTTCTTGAGCCATGCGTTGGTTCTCTCCCAGACTATGATTGAGTTCATTCGCGGCGATGAAGTTTTCCGCATCACTGCTACCGCCAAAGCGATAAGCGACACCGAGGTTAAACATCTTGTCGCGCGCATTTTGAACAGACGCGCCCGCGTTCACCCGCAAGTTACGTTTGAAGTAGTAGCCCATCCCCACGGCGAGGGCATTTTGGCCATGGTAGTGACCCACGGCAGCAGACATCGAGAATCGATGATCTTTATCGAACGGTAAGGGCTGTAAACCCGCCATGGCAGCTGACAAAGCACCAACGCGATAAACGGGCGTCATATCCACTGAACCATTTCCAATTAATTGCTTAACTTCCCAGAGCTGCCCACCATTGACAGCGTCTTTGCTACCCTTTTTCACCTCACCATCAAAAACGTCTTGAATATTTTGCTTGTTGGCATTAAGACCATGGATCGTGATGTAATTCTGCCCGGCAAAGCTAATGCCTTCGTTTGAAAACTCAATGGTATTTATTGGTGCTATCTTTACGTAAGCATTTAATCCCTTATCGTTGATCATTAGCGAATTAGGCAAAATAATAAATTTCTTCGCCCCACCCATGAACACTTCACCTCGCGCTTTTAACGGTGAAGAGTGATAATTAATTTCACCTCCGGACTCTATCTGGTATGTTTTATCTTTGTCCTTTGATTTATTGAAAGAGTCTAAATCCCACTGTTGTCCTCCATGACCTGTTGTTACAGGGATCACATTATCTAAAAGTTCTTTAGGAACGGTAACCTGATTGCCATCGATGCTAATCCCTGGAAATAAGTCGTTAGTTTTATTCTCAGTAGTACCTTCTGCCCAAGAGGTTCCTACAGCCCCAAGCATCATCATCATGCTCAGAACACTAATCTTTAAAACAAATGCGTGCGGCTTCATAAAACACCCCCAGGCTTTTTATTAAATAATGATCCCAACGGGGCATTTCACACTGTTAATTAACGTCCCCATCGGTCTTGTCGATTTTCATATTAATAAGTACCCCTACAGCAGTCTATATATTAGTAACCATATAAATATTGTTATTTTCTCTAAGTATTTAAAAACAAATAACACTTCACAAAATACCCCTATCTACTAGCTAAAATAACTCTATCTTTCAAACCGTTATTATTAGGTATTTACGCTAGGACAACGGTATTTTGCTTTCCTACCACAAACATTGTTCGAACAAAAACTCACTCTACCTCACTAAACACTAACCCCTAATGATTCGAGCAACACAGCGTTCTCATCGAATTCTCCTTACCAAATCTCATCTTCAACATCTTACGAAATGCAATAGTGGTTAACACGCTGAAAAACCTAGCCTCAAACGAACGGATCCTCGTTAAAATGAAAAGTAGAAAGACCATCTTTTCTGCGTAAGTTCCCTCAAGAGGGATCCTTACGGCACAACCTGACTCGAGGAGGAAATATGCATATTGTGGTAGCCATTGACGGTAGTCCTTCCTGCGCAAGTACCATCAAATTTTTAAATCACCGCGCAGCACTCAAAAAGCCCGGTTCTACCCTGGACCTATTAAACGTGCAATATCTCATCCCGGAAGGGATTCGCAAACAGTTTGAAATTGAAAGCGTCGATGCGTTCTATGAAAGCCAAGGTCGACTCGTCTTCGAAGAAATCGAAGATACCATTCAAGCAACAACCATCCCCTACAAGACCGTC
Source organism: uncultured Sutterellaceae bacterium (assembly GCA_947253615.1). Classification (GTDB taxonomy): domain Bacteria; phylum Pseudomonadota; class Gammaproteobacteria; order Burkholderiales; family Burkholderiaceae_F; genus Sutterella. The sequence goes on along the minus strand of CAMYAA010000180.1, from coordinate 1,285 downwards.
ATTAAAAGCGGGGAATTGGCCCCGACGATCGTCGCTTATGCCGACGAAACCCAGGCCGACTTGATCGCCATGGGCTCGCGTGGTCACTCGGGAATCTTTAATCTGCTCTTGGGTAGCGTCTCTAACGCCGTTCTCGCACGTACGAAAAAGCCAGTGCTCTTAGTACACAAAAATAGCCCCATGGCCGCTGATCCCTTGCGTGTCGGTATCGCCGTGGACGGTTCAGAATACGGTCAGGCCGCGGCTAAATTCATCATTGAACACAAGGACTTCTTTGGCGAAAACGCCACGTTCACCGTCATGAACGTCGTTCCTGACTTCCCCACCCTCGTGGGAGAAAAGTTCACTTCGGAATGCATGGGCTTTGCAGAACCCAGTCTCTTGGACCCCAATGGTCAAGAACTCGATCTGATTACGCGCCAACAAGAAGCTTTTAAGAAGGTCACGGACCCGATCATCGCGCAATTGCTCGACGCAGGCCTTAAAGTGGAATCCGCTCGACTCGAAGGCGTACCCCACAAGGCACTCGCTTGGTACGCTAAGAAAAACTGTGACCTCGTTATCTGCGGCTCTCACGGGCGCGGTGCGTTTGAACGCGCAGTCTTGGGCACTACCGCCATGCACTTGGCCTCTGATATCGATCAACCACTCTTAATCATTCGTTAGTAACCTCGGGCCTCTTGGTCCCAACAAACAATCCGCGTTCGGAATTCCTCTCCAAACGCGGATTTTTTTTGTACGCTTCAATTTCGCTTCTTTAGAAGCTGCGCCCCCAATAGAAATATAACGAACTCCCAGTCCCTATCGCATGACCACCAATTAAGTAGAGCGGCCCTAAGAAGCTATCCACCCCTAAGTACGCCCCAACACTGCGGTGCCAACGATCATCATTGGACATCTGAAGCTGCCCTTCAATGGGGGTGCGATTCCACGCACGACCCAGTTCTACCGTGGCCCCCACCCATAACGGCTGACCCCATAAGTTCACGATATCACTCATGTTACGCGCTAAACGCAATCCACCGTACTGTAAATCCGACCCGGTCCAACGACCAATCGGCGCCCCCGGTAACTCAAACGCGCCCCCTAAGTGATACACGTTGGGCATCGAGGCACGACCAAATTTACCGTTCACCAATACCGTCCAGGGCCCCTGACTAATCGCCCACAACCCTTCGAGCGTGTACATATTGTGATTGTGCGTATCGTTCGAACGAATAAACTGACGACGGAACTCGGCCGATAAACGGTATCCCGAGGCTGTCTCTTATACACATCTCCGAGC
>CAMYAA010000179.1 GCA_947253615.1 uncultured Sutterellaceae bacterium | reverse complement strand
CGAGATCTAGTACGGTCTCGTGGGCTCGGAGATGTGTATAAGAGACAGCCCAATTACAGACCATGGGTGTGATGTGAATTTTCGTTTTAAAACATTGTGTTTATTGAGCACAATGAGTTTTTTAGTGGGCACGAGTAGTCTAATGACGACCTCGGCGATGGCCGCCCCCTCGGAACCAGCAGCGAGTGTGAAGAAAGTCTCGCCTAAGAAGGTGGTTTCGAAGAAAACGGCCCAAACCAAGAGTGCCAAGCGTGTGGTGAAAAAGACCCCGGCCAAGGTGGTCAAAGCCAAGGCGAATACCAAACGCGTGAAGCGTCCGCTTCGTCGAGTGGTGCGTCGTAGTGCGCCTTCCGAAGCGACGTTAGCGGGCTTACGTAAGACGCCCGATCCTTTAGTGTTATCGAGCTCGGTAGCGTATGTGGTGGATCAGAATACGGGCGAAGAATTATTTACCAAAAACGCCGGGGTGACCTTGCCGATCGCCTCCGTGACGAAGTTAATGACAGCGTTGGTGGTGGCTGAAAGTCAGTTACCTATGCAGCAAAAGATTAAGATCACGCGTGGGGACTATGTGCGCTCGCACGCCTCGTCGAAATTACGTTCGGGGATGGTGATGACGCGTGAAGCGGTCTTAAAGGCAGCGTTGATGAGTTCGGACAATCGTGCGGCGCATGCACTCGCGCGTACCTATCCGGGCGGCATGAAAGTGTTCTTGCAAAAGATGAACGAGACGGCCCAACGTTTAGGGATGTCGGACAGTTTCTTTGCGGACCCGACCGGGTTAGACAATCGCAATCACTCGACGGCGCGTGACTTAGCGAAGTTAGTGAGTGCGGCCAATGAGTACGCCCAGATTCGCAACGCCTCGACGTTACCCGTGGCGAAATTACGTGCGGGCCGTTCGACGATCAATTTACATACGACGAATCGTTTGATTGGGGATCCCACCTGGAAGATTGGGGTTCAAAAGACGGGCTTTACCACGGCAGCGGGTCGCTGCATGGTGTTGCAGACGGACTTAGGCGATCGTAGTGTGGTGATGGTCTTGTTGGACAGTCCCAACAGTGCACAGCGTGCAACGGATATGCGTACGATGCGCAATTACGTCACGAGCAAGGAAAGTTTCGATAAGAGTTTCTCGGCTGCGACGCCCTACGAAATGTTCTAATCAAAAAAAAGACGCTTCTCTCCGAAAATCGAGTCAGCGTCTTTTTTTATCACGACAAAAACCCGTTTCTCCTGGTGGACAAACGGGTTTTTCGTTAGTTATCCGCGGTGACGTCCCCGTTGGGGTCTTCGGCATCGTCAAACTGATTATCACTCATGCGGGGGGTGACCAATTGTCGAGCGACGATTTCCGCAATATCGAGGATTTCGCTCGCTTGGGCTTTATCCCCTAAGCTACTTTGGGCGGAATTTAACATCGTTAAACAGTGCGGACACGCCACGGCTGTGGTTTGAGCGCCCGTGGCCTGGAGGGATTTAATGCGAATGATATTGATGCTTTCGCCCTTATCATTGCGACGATCCATCCACATTTGACCGCCCCCGGCCCCGCAGCACAACGTGTCTTCACGATTGAGCTCGGGTTTACGTAAGTCGGGCGTCACGGTGCGTAACACTTCACGCGGCGCATCAACGATACCATTGAGGCGAGCAAGGTAGCACGGATCGTGGTAAACCACGGAGGACATAGCTTTGCGCGCTAATGGATCGAGATCAAGTTTATCGGCCTTCATGAGTTCTTTAATAAACTCGGAATGCGCCACGACCTTGACGTTAAAGTCTTCTTCACCCAATTGCGGATATTCATGCTTGAGCGTATTCAAGCAATGCGGACACGTGACCAAAATACGATCGAACGTGTATTGGGCCAAGTTGTCTTTGTTTTCCTGGGCGGCCGTTTGGAAGAGGTACTCTTCCCCTAAACGACGGGCGAATTCCCCATGACAACGTTCTTCGGCCATGACGGCGAAGTTGACGCGCGCAGCATGAAGGATTTCGACCATAGCACGAGCCACTTTACGCGTACGACGATCGTAACTCGCGGCACAGCCGACCCAGTAAAGAATGTCATAGTGCTCGCCCGGTTTGGCCACGGGGACGTTTAAGTCCTTGGCCCAGTCGAGGCGTTCGTAGGGATCGAGCCCCCAAGGATTCCCGACTGAGGCGACGTTTTCTAAAACGGTCGCGACCCCTTCGGGGAATTCGCCCTGTTCGAGCGCTAAGTGGCGACGCATATCCACAATGAGTTCAGAAATCGCAATGGCCGCTGGACAAGCCTTCTGACAAGCCCCACAGGTGGTACACGACCAGAGTTCGTCATGGCTCACCACCTCGCTAATCGGAGCATCTTCCCCCGCATTGAGCGTATGGAGCTTATTGCGTAAGTTAACAATGATGTTGCGTGGCGCTAAGGGCGTCCCCGCCTTGAGGGCCGGACACACGTTATTGCAGCGACCGCATTCCGTACAGGCATCGAGCGCAATACGTTGCTTTTGCGTGAGCTGACTCATTTGCGAGAGCCCAAAGGTTTCTTGCTCTTCGATGTCCTTGATGGGCTTGACTTGATCGATGGGGTCCGTGGCACTCGCGTAGATTTGACGCGGCGTACGGTATAAGTGCGCGTAAATCGTTAAAGGAATGCTCGCCACAAAGAGGAGGGCTGCAATCCCATGAATGATCCAAACCCACAAGTGCAGGGTTTCCATTTGCGGGACGGTAAGCCCCAAGGCTAAATACAGACGCACAAAGAGGGCCCCGACGGGACTAAACATGGTCCAGGGCGGGAGCGTGGCGGCTAAACGTAACCCTTCGAGCATAAAGCCCGTGATGATAATAAAGGCCAAAGAACTATAGGCGCAGACGTAGCGCTTGTCCCCGGGGAGTTTGTCTTTTTCCCAGGACCAACGACGAAGGGCACTTAACCCGAGGGCAATTAAAGCGCCAAAGCCCGCGATGTCGAGGATGAGCTTATAGAGGAGGTAAACGTCCCCCGTTAAGAACTGTTGACCAAAGACTAAATGGCCAACGTCCCAGTCCAAGGTCGCTAAGACCGTGCCCAAAAAGAGGAAGAAAAAGCCCCAGGCCAGACCAAAGTGCCAACGCCCCGGCTTGGTTTGACGGATTTTGCGTTGAACAAAAATGGCACTCAACGTCGTTAATAACGAACGCGACTTATCTAAGCCCGACTTGACAGGGAGTTTTGTATTGGCTTGTCGCCAGTATTGAACGTTTTTCCAAACGCCCCAAACTAAAACGGCAACGGCTAAAAGCCCAAGAACATAGACGCCGATTTCACCCCACACGGGGATGTTCCAAAAGGTTGGGCGATGAGGGATCTCGATCATTGTTATCCAAAAAAGTGGTTTAAAAGGGGTCTTTAAGTGAGCACTATTGTACAAGAGCAACGCGTGAAAACCCAGATTTTTGGCGCTAAAAAACCGCGGGGCTAGGACGAAAAAAAGGCAGGGCCTTGTCGCGAAGAAGTCTCGGGAAAAGGGCCTGCCTGGATTTGAAAAATGGGCGTTTAGATGAACTGACGATAGCGAATCAAGTTTGTGCGCGGGTCACGTTCACTGAACATCACCACGGGGCGGCTCAAAGGCAACGTGAACGTGGTAAAGACCGGATTGCGCAGCTGACGACGCCAACGACGCGCTAAGGTGATATGCGGTTTAAAAGGACGCTCATCAAAGGGGAGGTTTAACGCGCGTAATTCACGACGCACGGCCTTGGCGACGTCCTTTAACGCGTTGCGCGGTTGAATCCCTAATGTTAAAACGCCAGCGCGCTGAAACACTTCTAAGTAACCCGTTTGGATTTCACGGGGAACGAGCGAGCCTAACGGGGCGAGCGC
>CAMYAA010000178.1 GCA_947253615.1 uncultured Sutterellaceae bacterium | reverse complement strand
GCCAAACCCTGCAGGGGGAACTCTCTAAGCTTTCGCGCTCACAGGCGAAACTCGAATCCTCCCTCTCCATGGCCACGCAAGACGTTGACACCATGATTCGTGCCCAATATTTAAATGCACAAATCAACCCGATGCGCGCCTTCTTGAGTGGAGTCAATCCTAACGCGCATCTCCGAGAGCAAGCACAGCTGCGCTATTTGCAACGCGAAAAACAAGCGGCCATCACGAAGCTCGATAAACACTACCAAGATATTCAGCTCGTTAAGGCCAAACAAGAACAACGTCGAACGGAAATCACCGCGATCGAAGCACGTCAACAAAAAGAACAACTCCAACTCATGAAAGATAAACGCGATCGTGAAAAGGCGATCGCGCTTCTCACCTCGCAAATTGAGTCGGACCACGTCGCACTCGCCCGCTTTAAACAAGACCAACTCAAGCTCAATCACTTGATTGGCTCGCTCGACAAAGCCCAAAAGGATCTCGAGGTCGAAGAGGCCAATCGACGCGCACAAGCCCTCGCTCAACAACAAGCCAAGGCCAAAGAGGCGGAACGACTCGCACAAGCGAAAAAATCTACACCACGCGCGGAGGTTCCCCCCTCCCCGAGCCCCATCAAAACCGTATCCCTCGGCCCCCGTGTAAACTTAGCGTCCCTCAAGGGCCGACTCACCTACCCGGTTAACGGCACCGTCACGCATCGTTTTGGCCAGGCACGTCAGGATATGCCAGGAAGCCAATGGCAAGGCTTCCGATTCAAAGCCCCCGAAGGTAGTGATGTTAAAGCGGTGGCCCCGGGTAAAGTGGTATACGCGGATTGGTTACGCGGGTTCGGAAACTTGATCATCGTGGACCATGCCCATGGCTATATGACGGTCTACGCAAATAATGATGCCCTACTGAAAAAAATCGGTGATAACGTTCAACAAGGAGAAACAATTAGCACCGTAGGCACTTCAGGAGGAAACAAAGATCCTGGCTTATACTTTGAGCTACGTAAGAATGGGAAACCGATTAATCCCAAACAATGGTTCAGAAACTAATTATCATAAGAACACAATGATCAACGAAGGCAATCAACCTTCGACTTTAGATAACCTCACTTTTGACAATGACCAAATTAAAAACAGCAGTTCTTCTTTCCATCGGAGCCGCCACGGGCTTATGCGCTAGCTTTGGCCTTCAAGTCTGGGCTAGCGATAGCCAAGATAATACGCTCCCGCTTCAAGACGTTCGCCAATTCTCGAATACCATCCAGGCCATTAAGGCCTATTACGTCGATGATGTGAAAGATAAAAAACTCTTCGAGTCGGCCATGGAAGGGATGGTGAGCGGCTTAGACCCTCACTCCAACTACCTCGACGCGAAAGGCTATAAAGAACTTAACGAATCGACCGAAGGCAGTTTCGGCGGGTTGGGGATCGAAGTGAGCAAAGACCCCGCGGGGGTTTTGGTTATTTCGCCCATCGACGACACGCCTGCCGCCCGAGCTGGCCTCCAGGCTGGGGACATCATTACCCGTATTGATGGCAAATCCTTGGCTGAGGTCTCGCTCAACGGAGCGGTAAAACGCATGCGTGGCGAACCCAATACCAAAATTGAATTAACGGTAGCCCGTAAGGGGGTCACCAAACCCTTAACCTTTAAATTAACGCGCGCCATCATTAAAACCAAATCCATCAAGATGAAAGAACTCAAGGGGGATTTGGGCTATATCCGCATTTCGCAATTCCAACAGCGAACCACCGAGGATTTGGCAAAAGCGTTAAACGAACTCGCGACGAAAAACCATCTCAAAGGGTTAGTGCTCGACTTGCGTAATGACCCGGGTGGATTGCTCCCAGCTGCCGTGGGGGTGGTTGCGGCGTTCGTCCCGAAAGACACGACGGTGGTCTCCACTAAGGGACGCGTCGAAAACTCGCAAACCAACTACAAAACCGTTCCCGATGATTACGATTCGGGGGATGCGATCAATGCCTTGAGCAAACTCACGCCCATGGCCAAGAAAGTGCCGATGGTGGTCTTGATTAACTCCTCCTCGGCCTCGGCCTCCGAAATCGTGGCTGGCGCTTTACAAGATTTGAAACGCGCCACCATCATGGGCGATCGCTCGTTCGGGAAAGGTTCCGTGCAAACCATCTTCCCCATGAAGTACGGAAAAGATACCGTAGCGGTCAAATTAACGACGGCACGCTACTACACGCCCTCTGGACGCTCTATTCAGGCCAAGGGGATCGAACCGAGTATCTACGTCGACGATACGCCTAAGGGGAACTATCCGTCCTTTACGATTCGCGAGTCGGATTTAAACCATCACTTGAAGAATCCTACGGATAGCACCGAAGATGAAGACGCTATGCTCGACAAGTTGCCCTACTCCGATGACGAAGGGGAACGTCCTGACTATACCTTCAAATTTGGGGATGACAAAGACTGGCAGCTTCAGCAAGCCATTAACTTCTTAGAGGGTAAGAAAGTCGAAGTTTCCAAGTATCGTGGAAAAACTCGTGCCGAAGTCCGTAAATTAAAGGACGAGGAAGAAAAAGCGAAAGAAGCCAAAGAAGCGAAAAAAGACGCTAAAAAGGCCACTTCCGCCAAAACTGAACCTCAAAAGAACACCGAGCCCTCTAAGGATAAAAGTGCTAAGTAAGCCTATCCCGACGCTCTAAAAATTGAGCCTTGCCAGATGTTATTCTCCGGCAAGGCTCTTTTTTCGCCTAAAGGCTAATCTTATCGTTCCGTTTGCCCCGTCAAGAGCGCATTAACCGAAGGCATTAATGCATCAATGGTGGGCACCTGTGCCTTCATTGAAGAACGCGTCCATCGTCCCACAAGCACGTTAAACAACATAAAAGCACGACTACGAGCTTCATACGTCACGGGCACTTGCTCATGCAAAATCGATAACTTCATGCACTCGCGAATCCAAGTTTCCCAAGAGGTATGCAACTTTAAGAGACGTTCCCCTAATTGCTGATCCTCTTTTTGGAAATCACGCCCCGTAAGTAATCGATCAAACCCCGGATTCGTATCCGTAAAGGTCACAAAGTAATAAAACAGTTGACGCGTAAACTCTAAACCGTCTTCTCGATAGCGCTCTCGTAACTGACTAAAGACCTCGCTCATGCTCTGGTCCGCATAATCTAAAAGCGCTAACAAGATATCCGATCGATAGCGATAACAACGCGTCACTGCACTGACGCTCCAATCCAACTGTCTGGCAATACCAACCACGGTAACGGAGTCAGTGCCTGACTTTAATAATTCAACCGCCGCTAATAGCACTAATCGCTGACGCTCCTCAATCGGTAAACGACGGCGAGAGATTTTCTTTGTTTTTATACTCATAACATCCTAACGCTAAACGCTACAGGGCCAACAATTTACTGGATTAGAAAACGGTTACGCTTAAGAGGCTCAGGTTTCTTAGCGGGCACCACCCCTTGTAAACGTAATAAATCCTTGAGTTCATTGACACGCCACGTCACATACGGCAACGAATAAGGCTCCCCACCATGCCCATGAGCACGACGGAAACCCGTCACCCAGACCGTGCGAATCCCTAATTGGTGCGCCGTTTGTAAATTAAACAAACTGTCGTCCACCAAAATACATTCGGAAGGTTTCACATGAAACGTTCGCATAATGTCGCGTAAAACGACCTCGCTCGGCTTGGCATGCCATCGTCCCGCATAAAACGAATCCGTCGAAGTATACAGACGATCAAAGGAATTCTGAAGATCAAGATAGTTCAGGATCGTTTCCGCATAGTGACGAGGACTGTTGGTGTAGAGCACCTTACGTCCTGGCAAAGCCCCAATCACAGCGGCAGGATCACCCTCTTTTTTAACATGAGCGAGCAAATCAAAAGAATGCGTCGCTTTTAAAAATTCATTGGGGTGAATGCGATGATGTTTCCACATCCCTTCATAAGTCGCCCCGTAGTGTCGCCAATAC
>CAMYAA010000177.1 GCA_947253615.1 uncultured Sutterellaceae bacterium | reverse complement strand
GCTAAGTAAAACGAAAAGGATAAAACGCCACGGCTCGAGCAGGAGGCCCAACGCGTTTTCGATGAACTCATTCGCACTTTGCTCGGGGCCTTAATCGAATGTTGAGCCAACAGCCTCGCTAAGGTTTTTTCAACACGCGCTCTCAAAACCGATTTATAAAACGCCTTTAAAGCTTCACTCAACGCTTCCCTAGAACCCTCGGGTGAGCCTCGTAAATAAATCACATAATGGGGCTCTCGTTCTGGCAAATACTCATAACGCGAAGGACCCGTCGTCACCACCAGGGTCGCTCGCTCACCAAAGAGCAGCACCTCCCCATAGGGCTCAATACGGTAAGTACTCTTGGCGGCTTCATGCGTATCGTGATGACGACGAAACCACGAAAGATGACGTTTCAACCAAGGCATGGCCTCCTCAAGGCGCGATTCCACTTTCTCTGGCGTAAAGCGCGGGAGCTCTTGGGGATTGATGCGGAAAATTAACGCCTCGGGCGTCAAAACAAATTTCGTGCGCGCTCGGGCGGTTTTCGTCGTTTCGACGCGCACCGGGACCATCACGTCCTCCACGAGCAGCGTACGACGAAACGCTAAGACGCCACTCGAAGCGACACTCGACCCCTCAGCAGGGCCCAAATGCGGCTCGCGTCGCTCACTCACGGGAGGGGGAACCTTAGGGTTTAACGGGGGCCAAACACGCGTGAGCGAGGCCTTAATACGCTCACAGCCCGCTCGCCAAGCCTCACTCGCCTCGGAGGGTTTTTCCAACGCTAAGGCACGAAAAAATCGAGTTAATCCATTCATTAAAGACTCATCGAGTTGGGCATGAGAGCGCGCCAGGGAGGCGAGCAAAGGCTCGCTCTCTTCATCCAAAGCGTCATTCAATATCGATTGATAATGCGCTTCAAGCGCCTCTCGAGCGCGATATGCACGCTCGAGTGAACTATAAATCTCGGCAAGTTTCGTTAATCCAGGCTTCGACATCATGCGTCACCTCTTGAGGAGTGCGTCCCTCCGTCGGAATCAACGGCCCCACGACCACCGTAATGGTCCCTGGATACTTAGCAATGGAATTCTTCGGCCAGTAGCGCCCCGCATTGTGCGCAATAGGCAAAATGGGCGTACCCGTGGCACAAGCGACACGCGCCCCGCCCGTCTTAAAGGGAACCGTCTTTCCTGGGGGCACACGCGTCCCTTCGGGGAATAAACAAATCCACCAACCGTCTTTAAGCTTTTTCGCCCCCTTGTCATAGAAGGCCTGGAAACTCGAGCGCCCCTTCTTTCGATCGATCGCTAACATATCCATCGCCCATAACGCCCAGCCCAAAAAAGGAATGTAGTTCAAACTGCGCTTGTATAAATAGCACGCAGGCGTCGGTAAATAACTCCCTAACCAAAAGGGATCCCACGCCGATTGATGCTTACAAAGCACCATCGTGGGTTGTTCGGGAGAAGGAAAATTTTCCACCCCTCGGATTTCATAGTGCACCCCGCAAATACGCTCTAGCGCCCATAACACGAAGCGCGTCCAGCGACGACAAATCGCTACGAAACGCCACTTAGCGCTGGTCATCGGCGTCGTCACGAGAACACAGACCGCCATCACGACAATGGAGAGTGCTAATACTAAATAGAAAATCCAACCTTTAATCGTGGCCCACATCTTGCTCTATTCCTCAAGAAAAAACGGCCAGTCTTCCCTTTCTCACGTATCGCTCAAAAAAGGAACACCGACCGCTTTAATGCGTCTAATTCAAGGCGCTCACGCCCCGAGATTGGACGTTATGCTGCTAAGCGCGCAATATTGGCAACACGATTCATCACCGTGTACAAACGTTGCAATAACGCTAAACGATTCAAACGTAAACGTTCATCCTCGCTATTGACCATGACCCCTTCGAAGAAAGCGTCGACCGGCGTCTTTAATTGCGCTAACTTCGCTAACATCGATTCATAGTCACCCGCGTCGTAGAGCGCATTGGCTTCAGGCTCAATACCCACTAACGCGTCGTATAACGCCTTTTCGGCCGCTTCGACTAAGAGCGTAGCATCAACCGTGGTGCTCACAGCATCTTCGCTCTTCTTTAAGATGTTACCAATACGCTTGTTGGCCGCCGTCAACGGGGCCGCTTCTGGCAATTGCATAAACGCACGAACCGCATTTAAACGCTTGGGAAGCTCTAAAAGCGAATCGGGTTCAATGGCTAAAACCGCATCGACTTCATTGGCCGAGTAGCCTAAGTCACGAAGCATGACGCGTAAACGATCCATAAAGAAGCTCTTTAAGGCCGCGGATTCATCCTTGACCTGCTTCACGACCGATTCCGCACGCCAAGCCGCGCCCAATAAAGCCTCGAAGCTCACCGGTAACTGCTTTTCAATGAGCATGCGTAAGACCCCTAAGGCATGACGACGCAACGCAAACGGGTCCTTTTCACCCGTAGGCATCTGGCCAATACCAAAGAGACCCGTTAAGGTTTCTAACTTGTCCGCTAACGCCACCGATAACGACACGAGCGTGCTCGGGAGTTCGTCCCCGGCATAACGGGGCTGATAGTGTTCACGAATGGCTAAAGCCACTTCCGCAGGTTCACCATCGTGCTTGGCATAGTATTCACCCATAATCCCCTGAAGTTCAGGGAACTCACCAACCATGTTGGTACGTAAGTCAGCCTTGGCTAATAAAGCAGCACGACGAGCATGCCCTTCGTTCGCGCCTAAGAGCGCGGCAATTTCACCGGCCAAAGCCACCACACGTTCAACACGTTCGGCCTGAGAGCCTAATTGGTTGTGGTAAACCACATGCTTTAACCCAGGAACACGGCTTTCTAACGTGCTCTGACGGTCCTGATCGTAGAAGAACTTCGCGTCCGCTAAACGGGCACGAACCACACGGGCATTCCCGTCAGCAATCTGACGACCGCCATCCTTGGCTTCTAACTGCGAGACCAACAAGAAGCGGTTAATGAGTCGACCCGCCTTGTCACGAAGCGCGAAGTATTTCTGATTTAACTGCATCGTTAAAATCAAACATTCTTCCGGCACTTCCAAGAATTCTTCGTCAAACACACTTTCATAAACGACCGGCCATTCCGTCAACGCCGTGACTTCTTCTAAGAGCGATTCAGGCATAATCGCCTCAGCGCCTAAAGCCTTAGCCTTCGTCGTAATCAACGAACGAAGTAATTCGCGACGTTCCGCAAAGCGCGGCATCACGCGATTGGCCTTCATCGTATCGTCATACTGATCCGCCGCGGCAATCTCCACAGGCGCGCTCGTATGGAAACGATGGCCCATCGTCGTACGACCAGCCTTTAAGCCCAAAAGGGACACGTCCACAATATCCGAACCATAAAGGGCCGTTAAGTGCTTCACCGGACGCACAAAGGAAACCGTCGTTTCACCGTCGGCCAATTGATAGCTCATCACCTTCGGAATCGGTAACTTCTTGATCGATTCATCAAGCGCGGCTTGTAAGCCCACCGCGAGCGAAACGCCCGGGCGAATCCCTTCAAAAACGAGCTGTTCGTTCTTGCCATCATTCACACGCTTTAAGTCGCTCACCGCACATTCAATGCCTAACGCCCCCATCTTCTTTAACAAAGCCGGGGTCGCTTGACCTTGCGCATCTAAACCCACGCGCACCGGCACGAGCTTTTGCGTAAACGGCACGTCAGGACTTTGGGCCAAAACGTCCGTGATCAACACCGCTAAACGACGAGGCGAGCCATAGACCGTCGCGTCCGAGCTTTCACTTAAAAAGCCCATCGTCTTTAAAACATCGAACACCCCTTTGGCAAAGGCGTCAGATAACTTCTCTAACGCTTTAGGCGGTAATTCTTCCGTTTGTAATTCAACCAATAAATTCTTTGTCATCTTTAGCATCCCTCGTTTATTGCGCTTTAGTCTTGAGCATCGGGAATCCTAAACCTGTCTCTTATACACATCTGACGCTGCCGACGATATGCAGTGTGTAG
>CAMYAA010000176.1 GCA_947253615.1 uncultured Sutterellaceae bacterium | reverse complement strand
GCTCGGAGATGTGTATAAGAGACAGTGTTTGCGCTTCGCTCGGAATTGATTCAACGCTTCACCTCCGCGAATCCTCGTGTCTTTGTCGGCGTGGATGCGCCCGACTTTAATTTGGGCGTGGAAACGCAATTGCGTCGCGCAGGGATTCCCGTCGTTCATATGGTGAGTCCCTCCATTTGGGCCTGGCGCCCTGAACGCATTCAGACGATTCGCCGTGCGGTGGATCATATGCTGTGCGTCTTCCCCTTTGAAAAGGCGATTTACGATAAAGCGGGCATTGGGGCGACCTATATTGGTCATCCGCTCGCGAACATCATTCCGGATACACCCGATACCGCAGCCGCCCGTAAGCGCTTAGGCTTACCAGAGGATGGCATGCCTGTGGTGTGCGTGATGCCGGGGAGCCGCGCCTCCGAATTAAAGGGGTGCGCTGGCGTTTTCTTTGACGCTATGGAACGTTTGATCGCCCGAATGGGGAGCATTCGGGTGGTGGTCCCGACGGTGGATCATGCCTCGGCCGTGAAGTTACGTAATACGCTGTCTCGCTATCCTGCCTTGAGCATGCACTTACATGTGGAAGAGGGAAACTCCCACACGTGTATTGAAGCGAGCGATGCGGTGTTGGTGGCCTCGGGGACGGCGACGCTCGAAGCGGCACTTTACAAAAAGCCCATGGTTGTGGGCTACAAAATGCCAGCGATTACGGGCTTAGTGATGGAAAAGCAAGGTTTAATTCCTTACGTTTCCTTGCCTAGCATTTTGTGCGGCGAACGCGTCGTGCCCGAATTCTTACAGTTCTTCTGTGAGCCCGATCCGATTAGCTATGCCGTTGAAAATGCGCTCACGAATGAGGCTCAACGTCGTGCGCTCGAAGCGCGTTTTGCCGCCTTGCACGAAAGCTTAAAGGCCAATACGGCCGAAATCACGAGCGACGTCCTGTTGCGTGTGGCCCGTCCTCTTTAAAGGATGGAGCCTCGCTGGAGTCAGGCACGTACAGAGGAGCCGCGCGTTGAGTGCGAAACGGTTCCTCTTTTCTTTTTTGAGCACTCCTTTTTTTGATTGATAAACTCTTATGCCTAAGCGTCAACGGCCCGCTCTGCAAAGTGAACTCTCACTCTTTGCCGATGAGGATTTTGCGTCTGCCCCCACCTTGGTGGCCGGGGTCGATGAGGCTGGACGTGGGCCGCTCGCTGGTCCCGTATGTGCCGCGGCAGTGATTTTGGATCCGGCGCGTCCGATTGAGGGTTTAAACGACTCGAAAAAACTCTCCGTCAAGCAGCGTGAGGCGCTCGAACCCTTGATTAAAGAGCGAGCACTTGCTTGGTGCGTCGCTTGGGGCAGTGTGGAAGAAATCGACGAGATTAATATTTTGCAGTCGACCATGGCGACGATGCGTCGAGCGGTCGAGGGCCTTTCCACAAAGCCCGATTCGCTCATTATTGACGGGACGAAAGTGCCCCAGGGTTTGACGATGCCCGCCGTCGCGCAACCCAAGGCGGACGGCACCTACGAAGCTGTGGCGGCCGCGTCGATTTTGGCCAAAACGGCTCGAGATCGCTTATTGACCGAGTACGAAACGCTTTATCCGGGCTACGGCTTTGCCCAGCATGCGGGCTACGGCACAGCGCTTCATCTAGAAGCGATTGAACGCTTGGGGGTGACGCCCGTGCATCGAAAGACCTTTAATCCGATCAAGACCATGATTGAAGAGGGGCGAGTGAAATTTAATGAGCCCACGGGGGCATCAAAGGCGACAAGTCATGATTAAAACCATTGAAAGCGAAAGTAACGGCTCGTTTAAACGCTGGAAGCGTTTAGCCAATGAGCCGCGAGCCACGAAAAAGTGTCAAATGACGTTAGCCGAAGGGGCGCATTTGGCCGAAGTGTATTTAAAGGGCGCGCCCGAGGCGGTGTATTCCATCATTGTGAGTGAAGAGGCCAATGACGAAGCACGTTATTGGGCTGACCAATTAATGGACACGACCAAGGCGCAGGCCTTTGAAGTGAGTCGCACCCTTTATCGTGCACTCTCGCCCGTCGAACACGGGATTGGCTTGATGTGCGAGGTGAAGCTCCCTGAAGCCCAATGCTCGCTCACGGAGTATTTCGCGCAGAACCCCAACGCCGACGTCCTCTATTTGGATGGCGTTCAAGACGCGGGTAATGCCGGGACCTTAATTCGTACGGCCTTGGCTTCGGGCATTAAGACGATTTGCGCCTCGCCGCAAACGGCGAATTTGTGGGCGCCCAAAGTCCTTCGAGCTGGGATGGGCGCGCATGTGGGCGTGACGATTTTTGAAAATGTCACGGTGGAAGCGCTTCGTGAAGCGTTCCCGGGGCTTTTATTAGCGGCAGACGCCCGTGGGGGTGAGGATCTCTTTTTGAGTGAGGATTACACCCAAACGAGCGTAGGCTGGATTATGGGGGCTGAAGGCCCAGGCGTCTCGGAGCGTGCGCTCTCGATCGTCGATCGCAAATACTACATTCCGATCGAAGCGCAATGCGAAAGTTTAAATGTGGCGGCTGCGGCAGCGGTTTGTCTCTTTGATACACGACGTCGTCGACTGGCTCAAAAACCCTAGGCTAGACGTTGAGGGTCGAGCTATGGTACAAAATGACAAGGCTTTGTCGTGAAGAACCCCTCAGAGTGTCTGTAGCTCTGGTAGAAACACAAAGAATAATGGGGATTTAAGGCTCAGTTGGATAATGGGCTTTAGATTTTCGGGAGAACGGTTATGAACAATTTCACATATTACAATCCGACGCGCCTCGTTTTCGGTCAAGGTACTGAAAAGACGGCGGGCAAGGAAATTCGTCAACTTTTAGGTCAAATGGGTCGTGTTGCCTTAGTGTATGGTGGCGGCTCGATTAAGCGTACGGGCTTATATGATCGCGTCAAGGCGAGCTTGGCCGAAGAAGGGATGAGCGTGGTGGAATTAGGTGGCGTAACGGTCAATCCCACCATTGAATTTGTGCGTGATGGCCTGGCCCAATTGCGTGACAATCCGCCCGACGCCGTGTTGGCCGTTGGGGGTGGTTCCGTGATGGACGCGGCCAAGGCCATTGCCGCGGGGCTTTGCTACGAAGGCGACGTGTGGGACTTCTTTGATGGGACGACGGTTCCCAAGAAGGCCTTACCGATCGTGTGTATTCCGACACAGCCCGCAACCGGCTCGGAGCAGTCGATTCGCTCGGTGATCACTAATGGCGACACGAAAACGGGCATGGGCAATGAGTTCATTCGTCCGAAAGTGGCCATCATCAATCCAGAACTTTATATGACGCTCCCGCCGTACCAAATTGGCGCGGCCTTAGTGGACATGATGAGCCACATTATGGAACGTTATTTCTCCGCGACGGAACACACCTCCTACGTGGATTGGCAGGCTGAAGCGGCGCTTCGTTGTGCGATGCGCTACGGGCTTAAGGTTATTGAAAATCCCCAGGACTACGATAGCTGGTGTCAGATCGCCATGGTGGGGACCTTTGCACACAACGGTTACTTTGGTTTAGGTCGTGTGGAAGACTGGGCGTGCCATGCCATTGAACATGAATTGAGCGCTTGGAACCCGGCCATTACGCACGGGGCGGGTTTGGCCGTGGTGATTCCCGCATGGATGAGTCACGTCTCGGCCGTGCATCCGGAACGCTTTGTGCGTTTTGCCATTCGTGTGATGGGCGTTGAACCGCAGGCGAGCGATAAAGAAACGATTGCCTTGGGGATTGCCAAGCTCTGTGGTTTCTATATCAAGATCGGTATGCCGATTTCGTTAGCGGAATTGGACGCCACGAATTGCCCGGTGGAAAGCTTGGCTGAACACTGCACCCGTAAGGGACCGGTGGGTCACTTAATGGAACTCGATGCCAAAGATGTGGTCGCGATTTTAGCGAGCGCGGCGGGCTAATTCGTTAGCGCGGTATTGAGCCTGTCTCTTATACACATCTCCGAGCCCACGAGACCGTACTAGAGCTCGTA
>CAMYAA010000175.1 GCA_947253615.1 uncultured Sutterellaceae bacterium | reverse complement strand
GTCAAGAATTTGTCTTAGCGATTATGGGCGGGATTTTTGTGGTTGAAACGCTCTCGGTGATGATTCAAACGGTTTACTTCCGTCTCTCGGGCGGCAAGCGTATTTTCTTAATGGCCCCGATTCATCATCATTTTGAATTGAAGGGTTGGAAAGAAACGCAAGTGGTGACGCGTTTTTGGATTATCACGATTATTTTGGTTTTGATTGGCTTATCGACGTTGAAGTTGCGCTAAGCGACTAGGAAGTGCGTTATGACACATAAAGAATGGTCAAGTCACGTGACGGGGAAAGCGTTAATTTTAGGCATGGGCGCCTCGGGGTTAGCTTGTGCTCGTCATTTAGCCGAACGTGGTTTTGCGTTGGTGGTTGCGGATACGCGTTTATCCCCGCCCAACGCCGATGCCATTTTTGCAATCAGTCCTGAGGCGGAGTTAATCATGGGGCAGTTGCCCGAACGACTCGACGATCAGATTACGATGGTCGTGGTCTCCCCAGGGCTCTCGCTTTATACGGGGCCTTCGGGCGCGTTGATTGCTCAAGCCCGTGCCAAGGGTATTGAAGTGCTCGGTGAGCTCGAGCTTTTCGCGCGTGAACTCGAGCGCTTACGTCGTGAGAAAGGGTATTGCCCTCAGGTGATTGGGGTCACGGGTACCAATGGCAAAACGACGAGTGTCACCTTGATGGCCACGCTCTTGCGTGCTGCCGGAAAGCGTGTGGCCCTCGCGGGCAATGTGGGTCCTAATGCCCTTGATGTATTAGCGAGCGCCCTTGAAGGGCCGCATTGGCCCGAGGCCTGGGTTTTGGAATTATCGAGCTTTCAATTAGCGAGCACGACCTCGTTAACCTTGGACGTGGCGCTTTTAACCAACATTACTGAAGACCATTTGGATTGGCACGGTTCGATGGCGGTGTATGCCGAGGATAAGTGTCGAATTTTCCGTCATGCCTTGGTGGGCGTGATTAATCGTCAAGATCCCTTAACGATGGACGTTCGTGAGGCGATTCAGGTTCCCCGTTTGTTAACGATTGGGGAGGATGCTCCCGTTGAAGAGGGCGATTGGGTGCTTGCTCCTCATAACGAAGGCTCGACTTCTCTTTGGTTAGGGGAGTACCAATCGGGTGGATTTGTGCCGTTTTGCCCCGAGGAGGCCTTGCAATTGGCGGGGCGCCATAACACGCTCAATGTGTTAGGGGTGCTCGCGATGTTAAAGGCGATCGGGGTGGATTTATCCACGGTCTTGTCGGCCTTAAAAGGGTATCAAGGCGAGCCCCATCGTGTGCAACCGATGTTTGAAGCTGATGGCGTTTTAGTGGTCGATGACAGTAAAGGAACGAACGTGGGTGCCGTGGTGGCGGCCATTAAAGGGCTTGCGGCTCGCGGGCGTCGCATTTTGATTGTGCTCGGGGGCGACGGTAAAGGTCAGGATTTCACGCCTTTGGCCGAGGTGCTAAAAGCCCATGCGGGGGCGGTGGCGCTCATTGGACGCGATGCGCCTAAGATTCTTGCGGCTATTGCGCCCGCTCAAGTTCCGACAAAGTCGTGTTTTGGCATGGCCGAAGCGGTGACGTGGTTATGGAGTCAGCACAAAGCTGGTGACGTGCTTTTGCTCTCGCCAGGCTGCGCCTCTTGGGACATGTATCGCAACTATGCGGAACGCAGTGAAGATTTTATAAAGTGTGCCCGTTTTGTGACGGGTGTCGATGAGCGTTAACTAAAGAAGACCGTTTCGGAGCGAGGGCATGTGGACTAACCATAAATCGTCAAATAGCGAGCACGACGTCAATGAACAGGGGATCCGATACCATTGGGGTCTGCTTTTGTGCGTCTTTGGCTTGATGCTATTTGGCTCGGTCATGGTGTATTCGGCCACGACGATGTTTTTTGACAGTGCCCATCACGTCAAAGAGCCTACGGGCTTTATGTTGCGTCACTTCATCAATATTTTGATTGGTCTCGTGGCGATGGGGGTTTGTTTGAAAATCCCGATGAGTACATGGAGTCGTATTGGCGGGTGGCGTGCGTTCTGGATTTCGGTGGTTTTAGCCATCTTGGTGCTCGTTCCGGGGATTGGGGTTCATGTGAAAGGGGCGACGCGTTGGATTCACTTCCCGCTCGTGCCCTTTAATCTCCAGGTCTCGGAATTGATCAAGGTGCTGTGTTTGTTTTTTGCGGCGCAGTGGGTGGTGCTCAATCAACGTCGCATGCATTCGTTCTTTAAGGTCTTTTTGCCGTTTGTGATCTTCGTTTTTGTGGTCGGCGGGCTCTTGATGATTGAGCCTGACTTAGGGGCCACGGTGGTGATTACGGCGGAATTGATGGGCGTGCTCTTTATTGGGGGGCTCGTCTATTGGATTTTCGGCTTTGTGTCGGCCGGGGTGATTTTATTGGTCGTGTCGATCATTTTGGCCACCCCATGGCGTTTACAGCGCTTGTTGGCCTACTTAGATCCTTGGGATCCCAATTATGTGTTGGATAAAGCCTATCAGCTCACGCACTCTTTGATTGCCTTTGGGCGCGGGGAGTTGTTTGGGGTTGGTGTGGGCAATTCCATTGAAAAGCTCTACTACTTACCCGAGGCGCATACTGACTTTATTTTGGCGGTGATTGCGGAAGAAACGGGCTTTATTGGGATTCTGATTATTATGTTTTTATATTACTGGCTGGTGCGGTATTGTTTTGAAATCGGTCGCCAAGCCATTAAGTTAGAGCGTCATTTCTCGGGACTTTTTGCCCAAGGGGTTGGGGTTTGGTTTGGGGTTCAGTCCATTATTAATATTGGGGTGGCCTCGGGGGCCTTTCCGACCAAAGGGTTAACGTTACCGTTCGTGAGTTATGGCGGTAGTGCGGTATTAATTGGTCTTGCGACCATTGGTATTTTGTTGCGTATTGATCGCGAAAATAAAATTTTGATGCAGGGAGGACGAGTGTGATCGAGTCCCATAAAAAAATTATGATTGCGGCCGCGGGTACGGGCGGGCATGTGATGCCTGGTCTGGCCGTGGCACGCGTACTTCGTGCTCGAGGCTGGGACGTGGAATGGATCGGTACCACCACGGGCATGGAATCGGGTTTAGTCGCCAAGGATGGTATTGACTTTACCGGGCTCAATTTTCGCGGCATGCGTGGTCGTGGATTACTCGGTGCCATTAAAGGGGGCTTTAAGCTCATTGGTGCTTTTTTCGCCGCCCGTCGTGCGTTGAAAAAGAGTGGTGCGACTGCGCTTTTTTCCACGGGGGGCTATGTGGCTGTGCCTGTGGGGTATGCGGCAAAGTCGTTGGGCTTACCGATCGTGGTCATGAATTGTGACGCTGACTTATTAATGTCGACGTATTCGTTATTGCCGCTTTGTGATGCCTTGGCCTGTGGTTTTGCGGGGGGGGCTCGCACCCATGCGGGCAACAAGGGCGTGATTACGGGCAATCCGGTGCGCGCGGATATTGTGGCCTTGCCCGAACCGCGTGAACGTTTGCTTTCGCACACTGGGCCCTTACGCATTTTGGTCTTTGGCGGGAGTTTAGGGGCGAAAGTCTTTAACGAGGTGATTC
The DNA here is from genome assembly GCA_947253615.1 of uncultured Sutterellaceae bacterium. Taxonomy (GTDB): domain Bacteria; phylum Pseudomonadota; class Gammaproteobacteria; order Burkholderiales; family Burkholderiaceae_F; genus Sutterella. The sequence continues at coordinate 433 of CAMYAA010000175.1, read as the reverse complement.
CTGAAATGATGGCCTTGATCGCACCAGAACGTCGTCCTCAGATTCTCCATCAAACGGGTAAAGGCAATGACGAAGCGGTTCGTGCGCACTATGCGCGCTTAGGCGTAGAAGCGGATGTCCGTCCCTTTATTGAGGATATGGCCGGGGCGTATCGTGATTCCGATTTGGTGATTTGTCGTGCGGGGGCCACGAGCGTCGCGGAACTTTGTGCGGCGGGGGCAGCCTCGATTTTAGTGCCCTTTGTGGCCAAAACGACCTCGCACCAAATGGGCAATGCCAAATTTATGGCCAGTCAAGGCGCAGGGATTTTTATTGCGCAGTCGGACTTTGAGGCTGCGCGTCTTGCCGAACTCATTGAAGGGTATCATCGTGAGTTTCTGGTCATGGTCGCTGAGCACGCCCGCGAGTTGAGTAAACCCGAAGCGGCTCAAAA
>CAMYAA010000174.1 GCA_947253615.1 uncultured Sutterellaceae bacterium | reverse complement strand
AATCGAGCCCCATTTCGTTTAAAATAAGGATCTTTGTCAACTGATGAGCCTTACCCTTCCCTCAGAATCGCTTTGGTTCATGAGTTTTTAACTGTCATTAATACCGAAAACATCCCCCGTTTTTATGCTCGGGGTGAATGCGTAACTAATCGAAAGGAATATCATGTCGGGTCATTCCAAGTGGGCCAATATCCAACATCGTAAAGGCCGTCAAGACGCTAAGCGCTCGAACCTTTGGACCAAACTCGTCCGCGAAATCATCGTGGCTGCACGTATGGGCGGGGGTGATCCAGAAACGAACTCTCGTTTACGCTTGGCTTTAGTGAAAGCCCGTGGCGGCAACGTGCCTAAGGACACCATTCAAAATGCGATCTTAAAGGGAACGGGCCAACTCGAAGGCGTCTCTTACGAAGAAATCCGTTACGAAGGTTATGGCGTCGGTGGTGCCGCTTTAATTATCGACTGCACGACGGACAACCGTGTGCGTACCGTGGCTGATGTGCGTCATGCCTTAAGTAAGCACGGTGGTAACTTAGGGACCGACGGTTGTGTGTCCTTTATGTTCAAGCACGTGGGCCAGTTCCTCTTCGCACCGGGCGTGACCGACGAAGATACCGTGATGGAAATTGCCTTAGAAGCCGGCGCTGACGACGTGGTGACCGATGATGAAGGCGCCATTGAAGTGACGTGTGATCCGAGCGCTTTCGACGCGGTTCAACAAGCCTTCGAAAAGGCCAATTTAACGCCGGAAATCGCTGAAATCACCTACAAGGCTTTGAACGAAACGGAATTAACCGGGGACGACGCCAAGAAGATGCAAAAACTCTTGGACGCTTTAGAAGACTTAGACGACGTTCAGCAGGTTTACACCTCCGCCGTCTTTGACGAAGAAGACTAATCGTCCACGGTGAGCCTAGCGCTCATCAAGGCTAGATTCCTCGGAATCTGGCCTTTTTTCGTCTTAGTAAAGCCCGTATACTAGGAATGACGCTTCTCGTTTTGAAAAGCGTCATTGTTCATTATCGTTTTTGTGAGCTCCCTAAACCCTATGCTGTTACCCAAGGACGTCCGTCGACGCGGTTGGGCCATTCTCGGTGGAACCTTTGATCCCATCCATAATGGCCATTTAGCCCTGGCTAAAGCCGTTTACGAACAAATCCCGGTGACTCAAATCCGCTTTATGCCCGCCCTCGCGCCTTGGCAAAAAGCCGGTCGCCCGATTTCTTCTGCCGAGAATCGACTCACGCTCGTCGAGCGTGCGATACAATACGTTCCTTATTTTCAGGTTGACACCCGAGAACTGCGTCGTTCGGGTCCAACCTATACGATCGATACCGTCAAGGCACTTCGTGATGAAGTGGGTCCGGCCTTCCCGTTAGTGTGGATTATCGGGGGCGATCAATGGACACATTTCTCAAGCTGGCACCGTTGGTCCGAATTGCTCAAGTATGTTCACTTGGCCATCGTCCAACGTGAGGGGCACCTCAACACGCCCCCTGAACTTCAATCGTTTTTCAACGAGCATGTTCAACCCAAGCGCAACGAATTAACTCAGGCTTCAGGGGCCATCTTTACTGTGGATATGCCTTTGCATCGGGCAAGCTCAACCCGTATTCGCGAAGCATTTTCCCAAGGAAAACTCGCCCCCGTCGAACACTGGCTTGCGCCTCACTGTGTCGAAACGGTATACCAATATCACCTCTACGGGACCAAGCTCCCTAAATTAGGAAAACTATGAATCTCGAAGCCTTATTAAAAGTCGTCATTAACGCCCTTGAAGATGTCAAAGCTAAAGACATTAAAGTATTCAATACGGAAAAATTAACGGACCAATTCGAACGCGTGGTCATTGCCTCGGGGACGTCCAATCGTCAGACCCGCGCTTTAGCGCACTCCGTCTCGAGCGACGTGAAGGCCGCCGGCGGTGAAGTCTTAAGCATGGAAGGTCAGGACTCGGGCGAATGGGTCTTGGTTGACTTGGGGACCATTGTGGTTCACTGCTTACAGCCCGCTGTGCGCGAATACTACAACCTCGAAGAAATCTGGGGTGGTAAAGAAGTCTTTGTCGAATTGGATGACGAAGCGAAAGCACGCGTCATGCCGCATCGCGAATAATCATTGCGCTAACGCCTCTCACTCGTTATGCACACTCGTATCATTGCCGTGGGTCAGCGAATCACCGAGTGGGCTAGTATCGCCACGAGCGACTATTTAGCCCGCTTCCCTCGGGATTTTCGCGTCGAATGTAAAGAGATCAAAACCGAACCACGTCAGGGGAAGACACCCGCCCAATTAATGGCGGCCGAAGCCCAACGAATCCTCGAAGCCATCGAGCCCGAAGATTTCGTCGTCATCCTCGACGAGCATGGACAAGATCTCACCACGATGGATTTGGCACGCCACTTTAGTCATTGGCGCCAAGACGGGGAAACCCCCGTGTTTGTGATCGGCGGTCCCGATGGACTCAGTCCCGAGGTGAAAGCTCGCGCGAACTTAACCATTCGACTCTCTTCGCTCACGCTGCCGCACGCCTTTGCCCGTGTTCTCTTGGCCGAACAAATCTATCGTGCTTGGTCCATTTTGGCCAAACATCCCTATCACCGTGCTTAAGAAGCTTGTATGTTAACGCCTATCCCTGAGCCCAAAACCCTCCTCTTGGCGAGTAAAAGCCCGCGCCGAAAAGCCCTGTTAACCGCCCTCGGTTTTCATGTGGAAGTCATCGCAAGCCATGCCCATACGTTACGCGCCTTTGACGGTGACGAAACGGTGCTCGAAAACGAAGCCCCGGCCGTGTATGTCGAACGCATTGCCAAGCAGAAATTCATCGAAGGGCTTTTACGTCGAGAAGAACTCGGTCTTCGCACCTCAATTCCGGTCATCGCTGCCGATACGGTCGTCAGCCTTGAGCAAACCATCTTTGGGAAACCCAAAGACCTCGAGGAGGCCACCGCCTTTTTAAACGCCCTCTCGGGACGCGTCCACGACGTTCGTACGGCCGTGGTCATCGGGACGAGTCGAGACACCATGAAAGTGGCGATCAACCATTCCCGCGTGAGCTTTAAACCCCTCACCCAAGTCGAAATCCAAGCCTATTGTCAAACGGACGAACCCTACGACAAAGCGGGCGGCTACGGCATCCAGGGGTTAGCGGGCGTCTTTATCGACCGCATCGAAGGAAGTTACACCGGCATCATGGGTTTGCCCCTTTTCGAAACGTCCGAACTTTTGCGCGAGATCGGACTCCCCGTTTTGAGTCAAAACGAGCCCGTCTAAACGGCGCTTCATGAAAAAAAAGGACGAGCGTTGATGGGGTCAATAAGGCCCCACAATCCCTCGTCCTTTAGGCGAACCCTTCCCCAGAAAGGGGATCGGTCTTTATTTGATATCGACTAATTCAATCTCAAAAATCAACGTCGCATTGGGCGGAATCACGCCACCAGCGCCACGCTCGCCATAGGCTAAGTGCGGCGGAATCGTCAAACGGCTCTTCTGACCAATCTTCATCCCTGGGACGGCCTGTTCCCAACCGGCAATGACCATACCAATACCGCAAGGGTATTCAATCGGTTCACCACGATCCACGCTCGAATCAAACTTCGTGCCGTCTTCTAACCAGCCCGTATAGTGAATCGCAACCGTGTCACCCGCCTTGGCTTGACGACCTTCGCCCTCTTTTAATACTTCAACCTTTAAGTCTTCCATTCTTCTACCCTATGAAAAAAAATAATGATTCTTGATTCAATAGATAACCTATCGATCAACGAGTTCATCGACCCTGTAGGCGTTCCCACCGTCGGGCGACAAACATCAACGCACAAACCCTAATAATAAAGGCAGACTTGATTCTGAGTAGTGTACAATAAGTCCAACCGTCGAAATCAACTTGATTTCACTGTTTCGAAACCAAATTCGAAACGAGACCCGAGCGACGATCACCGTCTCACGGTCTCTCTTGTACTTGCCCCCTTGGCCCCCTGGCCCCCGAGCTGTCTCTTATACACATCTCCGAGCCCACGAGACCG
>CAMYAA010000173.1 GCA_947253615.1 uncultured Sutterellaceae bacterium | reverse complement strand
CGAGATCTACACACTGCAGATCGTCGGCAGCGTCAGATGTGTATAAGAGACAGCCGTAGGTCCTTGGATCCTTCCCTAAAAAGTCCGGGGGCAAAAGCCTCATCAAGGAACGCTTATTCCACTGAGTCCCTGGATAGAGGAGCACGCTCGTGCGCCTCTCGGGCGCTATCCCCGTGTGATCGAGTCCCGCCGCATCCAATCCCACATTTGCGAGCGTATCAGAATTAATTGTCTCCAGCCAAAAGAGCATGACCTGAGTACCCTCTTTTAAATGCACCACAAACGGGACTTCGTAATAAAACGCGGAGTCGGGCTCCTGAGCAAAAATACGCGAACCCACATGCTCATAGCGGGCCTCTTTTTCGAAGGCAAGAATAGCCCCCTCTTTAACGAGGCGCTCTAAAAGGGCTTCAATCACGATGGGCATAAAGCCCTGGGAGGATAAACGAACGGAATCGGACTCGGTCATAAGACAAGGGAACGGTTAAAGGATCAACACCTTTAGACTATCGCACCCAGGGGCCCATTGAGGACCGGGACTAACCAGAGCGTTCTTTCTTTAGAGAAAACTAAAGGTCACGGTGAAGACTCACGGTGACCTTTAGAAAACATGTCAAATCCAACAGTGTTGACTTGCGATTAAGCCATCAGTCGAGCTTTGACTAAAGCACTCACTTTACCCATGTCGGCACGTCCGGCGGCTTTGGTTTTCACCTCAGCCATCACACGACCCATGGCTGCCATTCCAGATACGCCCATTTCTTGAACGATCGTATCAATCATCTGAACAAGTTCTTGCTCAGACATCGGCTCAGGCATGTAACGTGAAAGCACGTTAATTTCAGCTTCTTCTTTTTGCGCTAAGTCTTCACGGTTCCCCTGACGATATTGATCGACAGAGTCACGACGCTGCTTGAGCATCTTTGCAATCACATCCAAGACAACGGCATCGTCAGCCTGAATGCGCTCGTCAACTTCGCGCTGCTTAATAGCGGCTAGGAGCAAACGAATCGTAGAAAGAGCGGCCGAATCATGCTCACGCATGGCGGTTTTCATATCTTCACGGATTCGATCCTGAATCATCACTATTTTTCCTCAAAAGAGAAAGAGATTTGTCACTTTGGTGTTTTTTGCGTCGGGACGCCCTACCCGAATCAGCACACTAACGAATTAGTAGAGCTTCTTGGGGAGCATCATGCCACGAAGACGCTTGTAGTGACGCTTCACAGCGGCGGCCTTCTTGCGCTTACGTTCAGCCGTGGGCTTTTCATAGAATTCGCGAGCGCGAAGTTCCGTTAAGAGACCAGACTTTTCGATCGTGCGCTTAAAGCGACGGAGAGCAACTTCAAACGGTTCGTTTTCTTTAACGCGGATAGTAGGCATTAAACCCAACCTCAGTGTAATGTCCTGGAAAATAATCAAATCCACCCGTTTCTAGTTCCAGACCTAGAGCGAGTAAGCAAGAAATGTTCTGATCATAGCTTGCATACCCCTCAGAGCTACACAAGGATCACGAACAGGAGTGGCATTTTGACACAAAACCACTAAAAAGTTCAAATGATTAATGACTTTTTTTCGTACGGGCGGCTAGAAAATGATTAAAATTCATCCACTATGTTAGTACTTGGTATTGAATCCTCTTGTGACGAAACGGGCGTCGCGCTCATTGATGAAAATGGGCTCTTAGCAGACGCACTCTTTTCGCAAATTGACATGCACCGTGCCTACGGTGGTGTTGTTCCTGAATTAGCCAGTCGTGACCATATCCGTCGTGGTATTGCCCTCGTCGACGATGTGTTGGCCAAAGCCAACAAACGTCGTGAAGATATTGATGCAATCGCCGTGACCGAAGGTCCGGGGTTAGCAGGTGCCCTTTTAGTGGGTGCCTCCCTTGGCCATGCCATTGGCTGGGCGCTTGACGTGCCTGTGATTGGTGTCCATCACCTTGAAGGTCATCTCTTGGCGGCTCGTTTAGCGGACCCGACCTTAGAATTTCCGTTCTTAGCGTTATTAGTCTCGGGCGGGCATACCCAATTCATGAAAGTGGAAAAGTTTGGCCAATATGAAATGCTTGGCCAAACGCTCGACGATGCTGCGGGTGAAGCATTTGACAAAACGGCTCAACTCTTAGGCATTCCCTATCCTGGCGGTCCGGGCGTGAGCGCCTTAGCTGAAAAGGGTCAATCGGGCGCCATTGAATTAGCGCGTCCCATGATTCATTCGCCTAATTTAGATATGAGCTTCTCGGGTCTTAAGACTTCGGTCTTAACGGCGGTGCAAAAAGCGCCAGATCGTGAAGACGAAACGTTCCGTCAGAATTTAGCGCGTGGCTTTGTGGATGCGTTAGTCGACGTTTTAGCCTCGAAGTTAGTTCGTGCCATGAAGCAAACGGGATTAAAGAACGTCGTGGTCGCCGGTGGCGTTTCTGCCAATAAACAATTACGCAATCGTTTAACCTACGAAGTGCGTCGTCGTGGTGGTCAGGTTTACTATCCGCCGTTACGTTTATGCACTGACAATGGGGCGATGATTGCGGCGGCAGGGATTGCTCGTCTGCAATCCATGAGTCCTGAAGAGCGTGAAGCGTTAAAAGAACGTGAAGGCTTTGGGGTGAAACCCCGTTGGGCATTAACAAGCGTTTAAGCCGTTAAGCCCCACTCTGACAAGAAAAATGGAACCGGTCTACAAAGAGATTCGGTTCCATTTTTATTTGGAGGTGACGAAAGCGGCTATTCGTCCAAAATCGCGCATTCCACCACTTTAGCGCCCAACACATCGGTCAGCACTTTCGGATCGATCCCGACCTGATAGCCGCGACGACCGCCATTAATAAAGATCTGATCGAAGTCGAGAATCGTCTTTTCCATATAGACCGGCATGGCCTTTTTCGTTCCAAAAGGACTGGTACCGCCCACTTGATAGCCCGAGTTGCGTTGAGCTTGTTCCGGGTGGCAAGGCGCAACGCTCTTCACGCCAATTTGACGCGCCAAATTTTTCGTTGAGACGGAGCAATCCCCGTGCATCAAGATAATTAACGGCTTTTTCTTTTCGTCTTCCATCACCAACGTTTTGATCACGCGATGATGTTCGATACCGCATTCGCGCGCGGCCTGAGCCGTACCGCCATGTTCTTCGTATTCGTAGGAACGTTCTTCAAACGGGACTTTATGTTGCTTTAACCACTGGGTTGCCGGGGTCATGCTCACATGATGTTCTTTCTTAGCCATATTCAATTCCTAAACGACAAATCGAGGGAATACGCAAGGGAGCGTCACGCGCCCGAAGCGTCCCTCCATAAAATGTCCCCTAAGTCTATCAAAGCCAAAAGCGATTGAACAAAATGCAATCCTAACCCCTCTAACCTCAGTCAATCCTCGAATTCTCTTTACAGTTGACCAGATCAGATCGATTTGACTCTCAAAACGCAAAAGGGGGTACAAGTCACTAAGAACTATGCCACCCCCTTAGGCCAATCATCTAACGTCAACTAAAAGAATGTTGAGACTCCTAAATTCACTTCCCAGGCTTTATCGGATTGACGTCCCAAACTACGTTCAACATTGAAGTGATATCGCAACTGTTGTCGTACACGTCCCTGAAGCCCAAAAGAGAAACTTGTCTATTCACCCTTCATAGTATTTTGAGAGTCGATACGTGCGCTTGCACTTTCTGCATTAGCAAAACTCGTCCCACAAAATTCGTGGTAAGCATTCACACCAAATAAAGCCGTCATACTATTACCCGATTTGAATTCATGAGTATAGGTATAGTCCATCCCCACACGTCCAATGACACTATTGAGCGAGTTAACTTTATGATGGGACACCCCTTCATCCCAAGCACTACTTCCAATATAGGTATATTGAACTTGAAGCTGAGGAGTTAAATGATGACGACCCCAATCAAAGGCATGACCGAGTTCAGCACCCACCCCCGTTACCCAGTGCGAACTCTTTCCGTAGAGTCCAGAGCCATCCCGAGCGGACAAATCAAAATGGGTTCGTGCATATCCTGTCTCTTATACACATCTCCGAGCCCACGAGACCGTACTAGATCTCG
>CAMYAA010000172.1 GCA_947253615.1 uncultured Sutterellaceae bacterium | reverse complement strand
ATGTGTATAAGAGACAGCCCACGGTGTGTTCCAGCCTATGATTGGCCCCGTGGTTAACTTGTGGAAAATTGGCTTTGGCGGGAAGAAAGTCCCGAGTGAAGCCGAAATTAAAAAGGCTGTCCAACTCGTTGATGCGAGCAAAGTGAAGGTCCAACATATGAAAGATGGGTGGACCATCGAGATTGGACCGGAACAGAGCATTGACTTGGGCGGTATTGCCAAAGGCTATATTGGGACGGCGATTGCGAACCAATTGAAGGCCGCGGGTCTCAAGCACGGCTTCTTAGACTTGGGCGGCAACGTCGTTGTGATTGGCGACAAACCCAATGGAGACCCTTGGCGAGTGGGCCTTCAGATGCCCAATAAACCGCGTGGTGAATTCTTCGCGATTGCTCGTGTGAAGGATACGAGCGTTGTGACCTCCGGCGCTTATGAACGATTTATCGAAGTAAAAGGTAAGCGTTACGCGCATATTTTAAGTCCCAAGACGGGGCGTCCTGTTCGTACGGACGTGGCCTCGGTAACGATCATCTCGCAGGACGGCACTTTTGCTGACGCGTGGTGTACGGCACTCTTTGCGATGGGCTGGGATAAGGCGCGTCAATACTTGATTGAGCACCCGAATGTCGCCTGTGTTCTTATGAACGGGGACATGAAGCAAGTGGTGGTGACGGAGCCTGCTTTGTCTATGATTGATATTACGGATCCCAACTTGAAGCTCGAAGTCATAAAATAAGCAAAGATAAGCGGATCAGCAAATAACGTTGGGCACATTCGGTGAATGTGCCCAAAGTGTCTGAAATGAAAGGGATTGGAGAGACAATGATGACGGAACCTCGCTTTGTACATCTACGCATGCACAGTGAGTATTCGGTATGGGATAGTACGGTACGTATCGACGATGCAATCGCCCGCGTTCGTGAGGACGGTGGTGTCGCCTTAGGCCTCACGGATATGAAGAATATCTTTGGGGGCTTACGTTTCTATACCCATGCGATGGCCGCGGGGTTAAAGCCGATTCTGGGGTGCGACATTCGTTTGCGCAATCCCTCCAATCCTGAAGCGCCCGATGAAATGGGCTTGTTGTGCATGAATCATCAAGGGTACCACTCGTTGTGTGTGCTTTTGACGCGTGCCTTTTTGGATGCCGATTCTCAATTTCGTGAACAGATTGATGAGGCTTGGTTTGCTGAGCCTGGTGCCACGGAAGGGCTGATTTGTATTACTGGGGGTTCCACGGGGAAGCTCTCTCGCTTGATTCAAAACGGGCTCGAAAGTGTGGCCCGCGAGACGCTCGATCAGTGGAAAACGTACTTCCCCGATCGTTTGTACCTTGAATTGCAACGTCGCGGACATCCCGCGGACGAATTCAATATTCGTTATCTGTTAAACGAAGCCGTTCGCACGGGCTTACCGGTTGTCGCGACGCACCCTATCCAATTTATTGATAAGAAAGACTTTGAAGTTCACGAAGTTCGCTGCTGTATTGCGGGGGGCTATCGTTTAACTGACCCGCGTCGTGAAAAACGCGTGACGCCTGAACAGTACTTGAAGAGCGAAGAAGAAATGTGCGAGCTCTTCAAGGACATTCCTTCGGCCCTTGAAAACACGGTTGAAATTGCGAAGCGCTGTAACGTGGACGGCATTTTGTCGAAACCTCAGTTACCGCTCTTCCCAACGCCGGGCGGCATGAGTCTGGATGACTACATGGACCAACTCTCTCGCGAGGGGTTAGAAAAGCGTTTGGAATTCTTGTACGCCGATCCTAAAGAGCGAGAAGCTAAGCGTCCTCAGTATGTGGAACGTTTGGACTATGAATTGGGCATCATTAAAAAGATGCAGTTCCCAGGGTACTTCCTTATCGTTCAGGACTTTATTAACTGGTCGAAGAATAACGGGGTGCCAGTGGGCCCTGGGCGTGGTTCGGGGGCAGGCTCATTAGTGGCGTACTGCTTGGGGATTACCGACTTGGATCCGTTGAAGTACGACTTACTTTTCGAACGTTTCTTGAACCCAGAACGTGTTTCGATGCCTGACTTCGATATTGACTTCTGTCAGTACAACCGTGACCGTACGATTGAGTACGTGAAACGCACGTATGGCGCAAATGCGGTGAGTCAGATTGCCACCTTTGGGACCCTAGGGGCGAAAGCTGTGGTGCGTGACGTTTGTCGTGTGATGAGCGTCCCTTTCTCCGTGGCCGATCGATTGTCGAAGTTGATTCCAGCGCCTCCGGGGAAACCGTATTCGTTGCAGCAAGCCTATGACGAAGTTCCTGAATTTAAAGAAATGATTGCCCAGTCAGAGCAGATTCAGGACGTCTTCCGTATTGCTAAGGCGTTGGAAGGTTTGGTGCGTAATTTGGGTATGCACGCGGGTGGTGTGTTAATTGCCCCGGGGGATTTGACGGACTTCTGTCCGCTTTATAACTCGGACGGGCAGCCAGAAAACACCGTCAGTATGTTTGACAAGAAGGACGTGGAAAATGCGGGCTTGGTGAAGTTCGACTTCTTGGGGCTGACGACGTTATCGATTTTGCAACGCGCCAAAGAGTACGTGGACTTGCAAAATCCCGGTACGAACTTTGAACTCGAACGTATTCCGATTGATGACGTTCCGACGTACAAAACCTTCCAGACGAAAAATACCGTCGCGGTCTTCCAGTTTGAATCCGACGGGATGCAGAAGATTTTGAGCGATGCTCAACCCGACTGTTTAGAAGACTTAATTGCTTTAAATGCCTTGTATCGTCCAGGGCCGATGGACCATATTCCGAGCTTTATTGATCGTAAATTTGGTCGTGAAAAAGTGACTTATCTTGATGACCGTATGGCCTCTGTGCTTGAAGAAACCTACGGGATTATGGTTTATCAGGAACAGGTGATGCGTGTGGCCCAGGTGATTGGTGGCTATTCGCTTGGGGGCGCTGACTTACTTCGTCGTGCGATGGGTAAGAAGCAAGTCGAAGAAATGAAACGTCAACGTTTGGTGTTCCAAGAAGGGGCGGCAGAACGCGGTGTGAGCGCGGAAATTGCGAGTCAGATCTTCGACCAGATGGAAAAGTTTGCGGGCTACGGCTTTAATAAGTCGCACGCGGCCGCATACTCCTACGTGGCCTATCAGACGGCCTACATGAAGACGCACCATACCTCGGCGTTTATGGCCGCCAATATGTGCGTGGCCATGGACCAGGTGACGAAAATTAAGTCCTTGGTGGAGGATACGGAACGCAATGGCGTGAAGGTCTTACCGCCGGATATCAATCAGTCTGACTGGTTCTTTACGGCACCAGATCGTGAACATATTCGTTATGGTCTCGGTGGCATTAAGGGGATGGGGCGTCAGCAAGTAGAAGCCTTGATGCAAGAGCGAAAGGACCATGGTCCGTTCTTGGATATCTTTGACTTGGTGGCTCGTGTTCCAACATTGACGGCGCGTCATTTAGAAGGCCTTATTTCGTCGGGCGCCTTTGATTCGATTGATCAGGATCGCGGTAAGTTGTTTGGCAATATTCAACAAGCCATTCGTGCTGGTCAGACCTCGAATGAAAATCAAAAACAAGATAGCTTGTTTGGTGGTTTTGGGGAAGTCACGCGTATTGTGAGTTGGGTCGAAGCCCCCTCGTGGTCGAAACGTCATCAGCTCGTTCAGGAAAAGTCTTTCTTAGGCATGTGGATGTCCGGTCACATGTTTGACGTTTACCGTGAAGAACTTAAGGATTATGGCGCAGTGCCGCTCTCTAAAGTTCAGCAGATGAAAGCGCCCAATAAGGACGAAAAAGGGTATCGCAGTCGCTTTAATACGACGAAGATTGCCGGGATTGTGACGGATGTGCGCATTATTCAAGGCAAGCGTGGTCGTATTGGTGTCGCAACAATTGACGACGGTACGGCAAGCATGGAAGTGACCTTGTTTGATGCGGAGTTTACAGCGTTCCGTCATTTGCTCGAAGAAGATACGGCTGTTTGTGCGGAAGTCACCATTGGTGCTAATCGCATGGGTGAAGGGGTGTCTTTACGAGTGAAGAAAATGATGGGGATTGACGAATACCGTGCTGTTCGAGTGCAGTAT
>CAMYAA010000171.1 GCA_947253615.1 uncultured Sutterellaceae bacterium | reverse complement strand
CTTTTCTAAGAGAGATTCGGGGCAAAGTGCCACGAAGGCCTTTAATTCACGATAGCGCATGGCCGTGCCTGGCGCTGAAATCGTCATCGAGGCTTTAGGCTCGGTAGGAGCGGCAACCAAATCTACACGAACATCTTCGAGGACGGAGCCAAAGAGTTTTTCGCAAGTCTCACGAATGGCCTCCATGGCTTCCGGGGCCTCAACGCTCTTTAACTGCTGGATAATCGAACTGGACTCGAGTTCAAACTGACCCCAACAACGGCTCGCCTGGCGACGAAACGCGTGGGTAAAGATCATTAACGAGGTCTGTTCTTCGCAGCCCTTTAAAAACACTTTAGTGTCGTCATCATCGGGATCGAATTCATGAGCCTTCTTAAAGAACGGCCAAGCGCGATCGGGTTGCTGAAGGTAGAAAAGCGCATAGCCCACACGAAAGTTCCATAGCGCGGTTTTTTCGCCGCTTGCTTTGAACTTCATGAGCAAACGAATCGCCTTTTTCAGATAGGCACGGCCCTCATCCGTATCCGGATCAGCAATATTGTTATACGCACGAGCGAGAAGACCATTGAGTTTTTCATCGCGTTCACTCTCATCGAGTGCCTCAATGGCTTTGATAATTTTGTCGTGTTCATCACGATCGTGCCACGCTTGGCATTGTTCGATTAACGTCATTTCGCCCTCTGCGTTCATATTTAACAGGTCCCGGCTTGCCAAGTATCAACAGTGAATACGGTCTTTCGGCAAGCACTCTACTTGATTTTTGGTTCTGTTCGTATATTAACCCAAAGTGCACTTGGCAGAAAAAACGGGATCACCTACGTCATCCCGTCTTTCCTCGTTTAGAAGCTGTATCGAACCCCGAGATCTACATGCCAAGACGAGTTCGCGATCCCTTTAAAGGCATATCCGCCATCGCCATAAAGGACCCAATGATGGTTAAAGTTTCGAGTACCGCCAAGATCCACACTGATCCAAGTCTTTTTGTACGGTAGCGTGAGATCGAGTACGGGCTCTTTAACGATATCAGCCAATCGAGGGGCGATCTCACCGTTACGAAGGTAGAGGCCCACCTTTCCCATCAACGACCGGTTAACATTTACACGCACATAGCCCATGCCCAGCCAGGCCTTTTGCTCATCCAACCAAATTTTCCCTAACGCAAGACCGACTCGGCCAACCAGACTTTTCGTGGGACCCGAGTGTCCAACCCAAGTATTGATTTGACCATCTTCAAGGACCTCACGCAACAGCAATCGACGCGATCCTAACGAGGCGTAACTCAATTGAGCTTCAGGCTCGACAAAGAACGTCTTTTTATGGCCCAAATACCAACGACGTCCCACCTCGGCACTCAAACTCAAGCCTTTAGGACGGTTAAGGGATGTCGGTTCAATGATACGATCCACAGTCCGGTACCAATTCGTGATAGCAATGGGTTTGTCTTGAACGCTAAAGCGTCCCAAACGGCCAACGACATCGACATAGAAGTTATTGTCGCTGAGGTAACTCCCATAGAGACCGAGCCCCATCCATTGGTTATGCAGTTGGGTGCGATCCGTCTTGATCGAGGAGCGTTGCCATTGATAGCTCAACCCAAGCAAGAAGCGTGTGCGATTGATTTCCACACGTCGATCAAAGCCGACTTCCATCGTTTGAGTTTGGCTCTTAAAACCAAAAAGCCCAGTACGTTGACTTTGCGTCACTTTCGTCCTAACCCACAAACCCTCCGCTTTATCCCCACGGATCGGTTCACGAATTGAACCTAACCGATCGTAAAGCGTGTCATTCAACGTTTGAAGGGTAGCTAAGTTCGCCGATTCCACCCCCATTAAGGTATTGACCAAATCACTCGGTTCATAACGAGGGGCGAGCTTACGCACGTTCGATAGCCACCAAACCACGGGGTGATTACTCAAGAGCTCCTTTTTAAGTCTATCAGGCAATGGGATTGCATCGAGGTTATACCCAGACAACGTACTTTTTGAAAAATCGAAGTTAACTTCGTCTTCAAGACCTTCCGTCGGTTCTTCACGCTTAGGCGTTAACGTATAGACATGAGGCGTTAAATCGTAACCCAACAAATACAAGGCATTAATCGTACGAACACGCTTAAACCACGGGTGCGCAGGATCAATCATTTGTTTAATCTCGTCCTTGGTCGGTGGCGGGACCAAGATGTCCGTTTGAGCAACGTTTTTGTTGAAAGAATCTTTTAAAAGTCCCTGATAGATCAACGGGTATGGCGCCAAAGGTTTCCCATCCTGATAGTGTTTCATCCCTATTAAGAGCTCCACTTTCCCGTCAACACTATCTAACGTGAGAATCGGGGCTTTCGTTAGCTTCGGGGTATCTGAGGAATCTCCATTGAGAGAGCGAATTAATTGACGACCGTTTTCGTCAAAAGGCAAATAGAGCTCTCCTTTGCCCTTAAAGCCCATAAAGTAATAAAGCTTAGAGAGCTTTTCATCGGCATCCGAATCTCGGAATTCAACCGTCGCATCATTTAAAGACACAACTGGAGTAATGCTGGAATAGTAGTAAGCCGGTTTAGGTGAATAAGCATCAAGAACTAAGTGTCCTCGATTCATCGCGCTTACGACTAAACTGTCACGCGTAAAGGGGGTTTTACCCTCAGGAACAAGGTCAACTTTGTTGTAATAGATATAAGAATAGTGACGAAGAGCCAAATGAAGTTTTGCACCGGGATTTTTCACCACCAGTGATCCATCTATTTGGTCAAAGCCCCCTTCGCTATCATTGGAAAAACCCAAGAAAACCCGAGAAGCAGGATTGTCAACCAAAACATGGAAGTAGGCTTTATAAAGCGAAACAAAGAAGGTTGGCTCCACCTCACTAAAACTATACTTAGGCCATTCATTACCGCTGAACACATAAAGATTGGCGCCACCTTCAGTATTTAGATCTACGCCAGAGCGTCCATAAAGCGGAGCGTCATTTCCGACAAAGTTACCACCAAACCGTTTCAAATTTAAAACAATATTTTTGCCAGGTCCCTCGAAACTAAACTTCGTCGGAAAGGTCGATTGAACTGTCACGCCAAATTTCAAATTAGGCGCTCGAATGAAAACATTACCTCGCGTTTTCACATTCACCCCAACGAAAGCAGACAAATCTTTCGTGGTAAAGAAGCCATCATTGACATGAGGATCGTCAGTCGAAGGCGACAATAAGTCAATGACCAAATCCTTATTAAATATCAACGATCGAGGGGCGTATTGGGCCATATGGATCCAATCCTCATTACCGGAATCCAAAGCATAGATGGCCGCATAAAGATCTGAAGTAAAAATAGGATTATTCCAATCCGCAAGACGGGCTTTCGGCCCGAGTCGGAACATCACAGGTTCATCAAACGTTACAGAAGCTGTATTGACACGGATCCAAGGGTGCAGAGGCTCATTCGCAGGATCGGGCGAGACATAATTTGACTCAACCACCAAGGGGACATCGTTTGCCTGGGACTTAACGACAATGGGAAGATTTTTTTCATCTTGATCCAACAAGATGCTCGCATCCGAGAAGTCATACGTTCCATAATGCCCTTTACCAATAACAATTCCGCCCCACGGCATCGCTTCTCGCCCTTCATAACCATAGTAGCCCGAGAATGTGGTCTTGGGTTCAGTCAGTGTTATTGGGGCTGATATTTCCGTTGGCTGTGTCGAATGGATATACGTCTCAAACGGAGCAAGAATACTGTCTACGGGCGCTTGAGCAAAAACACTCGCCCAGGGCGCCGACAACATCAAAGCACAAGTGATTGGCTTTAGAGAAAAGGACGACATAAATAACCCTCAAATGGATTTTTTGGGTATTTTATGTTTATCAAAACTCCTCGATTCCTTCACAAATAAGCAGTTTCATATAGCACATATAAACAAATAGTTAATAAAGAATCAGTGCACAGATGAAAAATGTCCTCATGCTGTCGAGTGAAAGATTTTATTTAAAATTTCCAAATTTCACAGTGAAATACAGGCCAATTAAGGGCTCTATCTGTTAAGAAAAATCCAAAAACATCGCCATTCTAGAAGCTATACCTCTATAAATCTGTCTCTTA
>CAMYAA010000170.1 GCA_947253615.1 uncultured Sutterellaceae bacterium | reverse complement strand
ACTGCATATCGTCGGCAGCGTCAGATGTGTATAAGAGACAGGTGTTATCGGGCTTTTGCGCGTTAGTGCTCCTTTATATGGGAGGCTTAAAAGCCTTACAGACCATTACGTTAGTGACGGCATTACCCTTTGCAGCGGTGTTACTCATTGCCTTGTACGGCTTACTCAAGGCCCTTCAGGTCGATGACTTTAAGCGTCAGAGTCAGACGATGACGAACGTGGCGCCACAGCTCTACCGTTCGACCTCGGCGTGGGAAAAGCGTTTGAAGACGATTGTTCACTACCCGAGTAAGGCTGAAGTGAAGGCCTTTAAGAAGACGGTGATTGATCCAGCCTTGGATGAAGTCACGAAGGCCTTTAAGAGTGAAGGCTTAAATGCGACCTTTGCGGTAGAAGCACGTCGTTCGACGTTAACCATTGCCTTTGATGATGTGTCGGACTTTGTTTATCAAGTGAAGTTAAAGTCTTACGATCGTACAGAGTACGAAGTCGCGGATGACGATGATGACGATACGACGTCCTTTATGCGTGCTGAAGTGTACTTGAAGGAAGGTGGTCAGGACTATGACGTCATGGGCTGGACCAAGGAGCAAATCATTCATGATGTGCTCGACCAGTACGAAAAGCATTTGACGTTCTTGCGTTTAGTGAACGCTCCGGAACCGACGTAGTGAACACACTGCTAAGTTGCCTCTCGAATCCTTAGACGTTTCTCGATGACGTTTGAGGATTCCGGGATCCCGCTCGTGCTAACGAATTTTCGTTGAGGACGGGCGGGATTTTTTTGTCCAAACGAACTTGGCCTTTGTTGACCGATTGGGGAAAATTCTTATCGACGGAATCGTCGGTAGTGCACGATAATTTCCTTATCGACGGTTTCGTCGATAGCGGGAGTGTCCTTATGCGTCAACGATTAAGTGCCCAAGCGCGGCGTAAAGAAATTCTAGAAGCAGGCTTTAAGCTCTTTGAGACTCGTGGTTTTTTAAGCACAACGATGGAAGATGTGGTGAGTGCTACCACGCTCTCCAAAGGTGGGCTCTACCATTACTATCAGAATACGACGGACATTCTCTATGACTTGTTAAACGAGGGTCTGCTCTATCGCATTGAGCGGATTAAGACCCGTCAACGTGAACCCATGACGCCCGAGCTTGGGGCCCAACTGCTCGTGGAGAAGATTCTCGACGAGAATCGCTACATGGGGGTATACGTTGAATTTTTATTGGTGAAACATCACGACCCCAAACTCGAAGCCCTTTGGACGCTTTTAAAAGCTTCGTTTCGTGAGGCTTTTCTTGGGATCTTTCCTCATCATCCTTTGTTTGAAGACGAAGAGAGTTTCGAGTTCTTAACCGATGTTATCAATGGCTTTTTGATTAGTGCCCAAGCCTTAGGCTCGAAAGCGAGATTCAAGGCTTTTAAGCCCGTATTAGAAAGCATGTTCAAGACCCTGGAAATCCAAGCTACAAAAAGGATCGCTTTACTTGAATCCTAAGTGCTCAGTAAACGGTCCACTTGATCTCGGTTTCGAGAGGGGGGACTATGTCCATCTATCGTCGACTGTTGTCGTATTTGCCGACTTCGCGTTCTCTACTTTGGGGGTCGGTATTTTGTTCGGTGCTTTCTGGCGTCTTATTGATCGTTGGATATTGGCGTGTTTCGAATGTGCTCGCCGATTTGCTGCTTTATAAGGTCGTGGATCACGCGCTCTCGGAGGCCTATGGTGCCGTCTTTTTTTGGGTGGCTGGTGGGCTTACCTACTACTTGGCGGGGCTATTCTCCCACAAAGTGGGGTTTCGGCTCGAGAAGGTGTTACGACAAAAAGGGGCTCAAGGGCTAGGACAGGCTAATTTTCGTTTTTTCGATCAAGAAGCCTCGGGCACGATTCGGAAAACCCTCGATGACAATGCCTCAATGACTCATAGTGCCGTCGCGCATATGATTCCCGACTTTGGCCAAGCCGTCGTGATTCCCGTGGGTGCGGTACTCTTGAGCTTCATGCTTGGGTGGCCTTGGGGGCTAGCCTATAGTGCGTTAGTGATTTTGGCGCTTTCCATTTTTGCCTGGATGATGGCCGGGGAAACCGATTTTATCGACACCTATCAGCAAGCGCTTCAGCGTCTCTCGGGCGAATCGGTGGAGTACATTCGTGGGATGGCGGTCGTCAAGGTCTTCAACGCCGATCTTAAATCGTTCCAATCCCTTTATCAGACGATACAAGCCTATTGCAATAATGCCTATGCTTATTCACGGATTTGCAAAGTTCCTTACGTGACCTATCAATGGCTTTTTTATGGTGCGTTAGCCCTGGTCACGTTGGGCCTTGTGGCGCTTTGGCCTTCCATGGATAAGGGTCCCGGTATTGTTCGCTCTCTTGTGATGTTCGCACTGCTCGCGGCCCTTTTGTACGTTGCTTTCATGAGGATTATGTATACCTCACAGCACTTTGTGAATGCGCGTTTTGCGCTGGACAATCTTGAGGCGATATTTTCTCGAATGCACGACGCCAAACTTTCGTTTGGTGATATTGCGGAGGTGACCCGCTTTGATATTGCGTTTGAGTCGGTGACGTTTGGTTATAACGACAAACCCATTTTTAAAGACTTTTCGCTCACCCTCGAAGAAGGCAAGATTTACGCGCTCGTCGGGGCTTCGGGCTCCGGGAAGTCAACGCTAGTGAAGCTTATGAGTGGTTTTTATGGCCTCGATGGCGGGTGCATTCGTTTGGGCGGACACCCTCTCACGGCTTATCAAGAAGAGGCGATTACTCGAGCGATATCCTCGGTTTACCAAGATTGTCAGCTCTTTAAAACAACGCTCTACGAGAACGTGGCCTTAGCAAGACCGGGCGCCACTCGTGCGGCCGTGATGAAAGCGTTGGCTGACGCTCAATGCCTGGATATTCTGGAGAAATTCCCCCTGCGTGAAATGACGGTCTATGGCGCTGATGGGGTGTATTTGTCGGGCGGCGAAAAGCAACGTATTGCTGTCGCTCGTGCTCTTTTAAAAGAGGCGCCGATTTTGCTCTTAGATGAAGCGAGTGCCTCGCTCGATATTGATAACGAACTCAAACTCATGCAAGCCTTGAAAACGCTTATGCGTGGCAAGACCGTCATGATGATTGCACATCGCTTATCGAGCATTCGTGAGGTGGATGAAATTCTCGTCCTGAAGGCGGGTGAACTTGTCGAACGTGGCTCTTATGAGGAGCTCATCGCACTCGGTGGCGAGTATGCCTCATTAGTGCGCAAGTCGCAATTGGCCAATACTTGGAGTTTGGATCATGCAGCGAATCTTTGAATCGGTCTTTGAATTAACCCCGGAGGGGGCCCGTGCCATGACGAAGACCACAGCGTTAAGTTTTGCGGTCTATGTGTTGTCGATGTTACCCATGGGGCTCGTGATGCTCTGGGGTGAACGCTTCTTAAACGGGGCGGCGGTTACGCCGAGCACTTATGCCGTCTCGGCAATGGTGATTCTAGTGGTACTCTACTTTACGCTCTTTTGGGAATATGAACGTCTTTTTAACTTGGTGTACAAGGAAAGCGCACGATTGCGACTCGATCTTGCAGAGCATTTAAAAACCTGTCCGCTGAGCTTCTTCACCAAGCACCATGTTTCAGACTTATCGCAGTCCATGATGAGTGACGTGCAAGTCTTAGAACATGCGATGAGTCATAGTGTTCCTAAAGTAGCGGCTTTCCTTTGCTTTTTCCCCTTGTTAACGGTGATGCTGCTTCTCGGGAATGTGTGGCTTGGTTTGGCGGTCATGTTGCCTTTTCTCTTGAGTGTGGGCATTTTGCTTTGGTTTAAAAACGATCAGTGTCGGGTTAGAACAGCCTTTCATACTCGTGTGCGTGCCAATGCCGAAGCCTTTCAGAATTTGATCGAAATGCATCAAGAAATTCGTGGGTTTAATCTCACGGGTTCGACGGTACGTCGTCTTTGCGAGGCGTTAGATGAAACCGAAAAAGCGCAGTTTTCGGCGGAACTCGGGAGTTTAAAAATCTTGAGTGCCTCGGCGGTCCTCCCTTATGTTAGTGTGGGGATTGTGCTCTTCGTTGGGGTGGCCCTTTGGCGGGCTGAAGTTATT
>CAMYAA010000169.1 GCA_947253615.1 uncultured Sutterellaceae bacterium | reverse complement strand
AGATCTAGTACGGTCTCGTGGGCTCGGAGATGTGTATAAGAGACAGATCAAGCTGGAACGTTTGGTGTAAATCTCTCCGGCGATTGGAAGGTGCAACCGCAATTCAAAGTTGGTGCAGATCTCGGCTTAGATTGGGTCCTTACCAACACTTGGAAAACAATTTACAACTACGGTTACACCACTAAGGGCAGCACGCTGCTTCATACTGACCAAGGTCTTAAGACGGATTGGCGCTGGAAAGCTGGCTTGCACGCGAAGTATAGTGCCACTGATCGTTTGAGCTTTGGTGTCGAAGCCGCATATCAGCGCTACCAAAAATTCAAACTCGGCGGTATGACCTTCCAACTCTCTGGCCAATATCGCTTCTAATTAGCATCGTCTAAAAACTTAGGGTGTACTCGACTATCACTAACGAGTACGCCCTTTTCTTTTTTTATCATCGTTGAATGGCTTGCAAATAATCCGCCATTAAAACACGCCCGAGTGAGACAGATTTTTGTGTTGCCACACTGCAACAGCGTTTAGTCAAAAAAAATGAGTATTTTCCCGCCGTATTGGTTTTCCAACAAAAAAGCAGATTGTTGTCGCTTAACCACTCAACCGTCTTGGGGCTCTTAATCTATCCCAATTTTCCCGAATATTATCTAGGTTCCCCTTGAACACAAGCGATTAGAAGAAAAAGCTTTTATACAATTATTCAATAGGTATGCCTTCTTCTGCTCAATTGGAAAAGACCATGAAAAAAAGCATTCTCTCACTAGCCGTTCTCGGCGCCTGCGCTCTCGCCACACCAACACAAGCCGCCGATGTCACCCCCTTCGGGAACCTTAACGAAGGCTTTGTATACACTCACACAACAGGCGACTACTTGGTGAACAAGACTACTTTCAAACTCGACTCTTGGATCACCCAACCCACCTATCTTGGGGTAAAAGGGAAAGAAAAGTTAAATGATCAATTAGAAACCGGGTTTTATTTAGACAATTACTTTGACATCAACAATGGACAATCCGCTGTTCCTTCAAAGCTCTTTTCGAAAGAAGCCTACCTCTATCTCGAAAACTCCTTCGGTAAGCTAGTCCTTGGTCGCCTTGGAGGCTTAACGACTCCCTACTCAACATTTGATAATTTCTTCACTTACACCGACGCATTTCACTCATTACGTAACGACGAAGCGTTTGTACTAATGCACGTACTTAATAATGCCGTAGCCTATCAAACGCCCAAAATTTCAGGCTTTCAAGGAACAGCGATTTATTCGTTTAGTACCGACGAAGACTACAAAAACAAAAGCTCCGAAAACGAACGTTATTTGGGCGTTGGCGCCACATATACGCTTAACGACTTACTGTTAACGGCTAACTATGAAACGGTATACCCGATTGGGGGCGGGAAAAAGCCCGAACGCATAAGCGTGGGCGGAAATTACCTCTGGGACCAATGGCAATTCTTTGCTCGCTTCCAATATAACAAGCACTTGAATGATTTCTACGACATTATAAATAGTGAAAAAATCCCCTGGGACCTTGATTTAGTGTCAGCCTCAGTCAGTGTTAGCTACACCACTGGACCTCACAAATTCATGGGGGGATTGCAAGGAAATCATCTAAAGTGGACAACTAAACTCTCCCCAAAACAGACCGTCAATAGCTATACGGGCTTACTTGGTTATCAGTACTCACTTTCAGCCCAAACCTCGCTTTTTGCTGATGTGAATCTCCAGCATATTCGTTACCATAATGCCCCGGCACGTTCTAACGTGTTGACGATCTACTCAGGGATCAACCACCGCTTCTAATGCCTGTTGACCCAACGGATACCCTTCGCCCCTCTTAGTTTCCCCTCAGAGGGGCGTTTTGTATTTGCGATTTCTCTTTGGCAATTTTCCGAGCAACAATCCCACGCCTTGTATAATAAAGCCCTCTTTTTCCATTCGATTTTTTAACGTACGGACGCCATTATGAGTAACGCTTGTTCGGTTTCAAAAGCCATCGAAAAACAAACCATCTTGGGTAAATCCACCCAATACGTCGATACCTATAAGCCTGAGCTACTCTTCCCCATCGCTCGTGAATTGGGCCGCGCTTCACTCGCGTTAAAAACCTTTATTGGCTACGACCTCTGGCGCCTCTACGAAGTCACCTGGCTCGATCAAAATGGCTTACCACACGTCGCCTTTGGTACGTTGAAAGTCCCGGCCACGAGCCCCTCCATTGTGGAATCCAAATCGTTAAAACTCTACGTCGGTAGCTTTACCCAGAGCATCTTCGACTCTATCGAGGCGGTCGCCAAAACGATGGAAAAAGACATCAGTGCGGCGCTCGAAACGCCCGTCGAGGTCTCATTAACCGAATTAAACGCCCTCACCCCCGAGGTGATGAGCCTTCAAAGCCCTGAAGGCATTAATTTGGAACAGACCTACGGTGCACAATTGACCTGTACCGAGTACGGGGTCACTCCCGCGCTCCTCAAAGTCAATCCTGAAACGCACGTCTCTGAAGTCGTCCATTCCAATTTATTGCGCTCGCGCTGCCCCGTGACCGGTCAGCCCGACCACGCCACCGTCACGATCGCCTATACCGGCCCCGAACTCGACAAAGCCGCACTCTTGGCTTATATCGTCTCGTACCGCCATCACCAAGGCTTTCATGAACAGTGCGCCGAACAAATCTTCTCGGACTTGAGTACGCTAGCCTCGTTTAAAGAATTAACCGTGAGCTGCTCCTTTACTCGACGCGGCGGAATCGATATTTCCCCCGTACGCAGTTCCAAATTGGAACTCATTTCCACCCCGAAGCGTACACCGCGCCAGTAAACTCAGTCCCAATTTCACCCTTTAAATCCTTATACACCCTAGGGAGACGGTCAATTCCAAGCGAAGTTGACCGTCTTTTTTTGGCCCCTTGACGCAAAAATTTGTGGTATTATCCACGCAATATGGCACCGAGTTTCAATTTCGGTTTCATTCATGGAAAGGAGTAGAAGGGACAGCTATGGGCTATCACACACGTCAAAAAGAAGCCTTACTTTCGTGTTTAAAAGCGTCGGTAGGGGTCGGCCTGAGCGTGGCTGAAATTCTTGCGTTATTAAAATCGCGTCGAGCCAGTGTGGGCCGTACCACGGTATATCGCTTGTTAGACGAATTAGTCGCCGACGGTCGTGTTCGTCGTTATTCAGAAACGGGCTCTCGTGAACGCCGTTATGAATACATTGACGATCAAGCCACGTTTGATGTGCGCTGCTCGTGCTGTCACCGTATTTACCATCTTCATTGCCAAGCCTTTGCGAGCATGCTCACGGACTTACGCGAGCATATTCACAACTTTCACGGCTTTACGTTCGAAGAGAACATACCCCTCTTTCATGGCATCTGTCCGTCGTGTCGCGTTAAACAGCTCGCGCATCAGATGCTCGATACCAAAGAGTAGTGCCTTGACTCATTGACCAACGCTTTCACAAAGCTTTCCCCTTGTAAAAGGAGTTCATTATCATGCGTAAACTTCCGCTTTTAGGGACCATGCTTTTACCCTTAACGGGTTTTGTCGCGAATGCGCAAGCTCAAGCCCCTGTTGAGGCCCCCGAACACTGCTCCGTGCATGTGATCACGACCTTATATCCGTCCTACGACTTCGTGCGCAACATTGGCGGTAAAGCCGTCTGCGCCACGCTCCTTTTAAAGCCGGGCCAAGAAGCTCATACCTATGAACCGAGCCCGGGCGACATTCGTAAAATCGCCAAGAGCAATCTCTTTGTCTACGTCGGTGGTGACAATGACGAATGGGTTGAAAACTTACTCAAGAATTTAGGAAAGAAAGCGCCTAAGAGCGTCTCCTTGATTAGCTTAGTGCCGACCGTGAACGAAGAACACGTCGAAGGGATGGAACCCGAAGAGGAAGAACACGATCACGACCATGGTGAAAAGACCGTGGCAGCCCATGACGAGCATGACCATGATCACGATCATGACCATGCCAAGGCCGACGAGCATGACCACGATCACGCCAAGGGTGAAGAAGAGGAAGAAGAAGTCGACGAACACGTGTGGCTCTCGCCCTACAATGCTCAATTAATCGTTGAGGGCTTAACCAAAGAACTCATCAGCATGGACC
>CAMYAA010000168.1 GCA_947253615.1 uncultured Sutterellaceae bacterium | reverse complement strand
GATCTAGTACGGTCTCGTGGGCTCGGAGATGTGTATAAGAGACAGCTCGAACACATTCTGTCCCACGACATTAGTTTTGGGGTGGGCCCGGCCGGGACGGGTAAAACGTATTTAGCCGTCGCGTGTGCCGTGGATGCGTTTGAACGTGGGATGGTGGAGCGTATTGTGCTCACGCGTCCTGCGGTTGAAGCCGGTGAACGTTTAGGCTTTTTACCGGGGGACTTGTCGCAAAAGGTGGATCCTTACTTACGTCCGCTCTACGATGCGCTCTTTGACCTGATGGGTTTTGATAAGGCTCAGCGTTTAATGGATCGTCAAAGCATTGAAGTGGCGCCCTTGGCCTATATGCGTGGTCGCACGTTAAATAATGCCTTTGTGATTTTGGACGAAGCGCAAAATACGACGCCCGAACAGATGAAGATGTTTTTGACGCGTATTGGTTTTGGGACGAAAGCCGTGATTACGGGGGACGTGACGCAGATTGACTTGCCCAAAGGGGTGCCGAGTGGTCTCAAGCAAGCGACCCGTATTTTAGACGGGGTGCCGGGCATTGCCATCACTCACTTTACGGCGGGGGACGTGGTTCGTCATCCGTTAGTGGCCAAGATCGTTCGTGCTTATGAAAAAGAAGCCGAACGTGAAGAGAAAGAGCAGGCCCAGAAAAAGGCGCAGCGTGAGCAACGTGAAGATCGTGTGTTAGCGCAAGCGCGTCAATTATTGAAAGCTCAAGAAAATAAAGAGAGCGATCTCGCTTAATGGATCGATAGGATTTTTCATCATGTCTGGTAAAGCCACCAAGACGCAAGCGGATGCGTCGTCGAATTTAACCTTACATTTTCAGAACGCGTACGAAGGGGACATTCGTGTGCCGGATCGTCGTACGTTACGTCGCTGGTTATTGCCTGCCGTGTTAGGACCCTTGGAATTGACGTTCCGATTTGTGGATCAAGAAGAGGGCTATATGCTCAATTCCACGTATCGCAAGCGTGACTACGCCACGAACGTGTTGACCTTTGAGTTTGACCACGGGGATTATATTGAGGCCGATATTGTGATTTGCGTGCCGGTGGTTTACCGCGAAGCGCAAGAGCAAAGTAAGCCCTACTATCATCATTTAGCGCACATGGCGATTCATGGCGCCCTCCATGCCCAAGGGTATGATCATATGAATGATGAAGAAGCCGAGGAAATGGAAGCGTTAGAAAAAGAAATTCTTGCCGAACTCGGTATTCCCAATCCCTATAACGATTAAGGCGGCCCAAGGGAGTGCTCAAGCACTCCCTTGCATTGGCGTTTTGAGTTAAGCTATAGGGAAGTGAATTCTTTTTAGACAGGTATGCCAAATTCCAGTGACCCTTTTCAGCCACCGAGTCAGCGTGGTTTTTTAGAACGATTAAGTTCGCTATTTCATGACCCGGATATTAGCGATCGTTCTGCCTTATTAGTCACGTTACGTGAAGCCTATGAACGAGAGGTCATCGATGAAGACACGCTCTCGATGATGCAAGGCGCCTTACAGGTTTCTCAAGCTCGAGCCGTTGATTTAATGGTGCCTCGTGCCAAATTCGATGCGGTGAATTTATCCGAACCGCGTGATGAGTGGTTAAAGCAACTGATCAAATCGGGCCGTTCTCGTCTTCCCGTTTATAAAGAAGATGTGGATCAAATTTTAGGCATTCTCCATGCGAAGGATTTATTGCAGTTGCTCTTAGATCCGGAAGTGTCGGTGGAGTCGGTGCTACGTCCTGCGCGTTTTATTCCAGAGAGTCAACCGAGCAATGTGCTCTTGCGTGACTTTAAGTCCACGCGTACGCATATGGCCTTGGTGATTGATGAATTCGGCAGTATTTCCGGTCTCATTACGATTGAGGACATTTTGGAGCAGATCGTCGGTGAGATTGATGACGAGTTTGACGAAGATACGCAATCGAAAAACATTGTTCCTGATGGACAAGGGTGGCGTGTTTTAGCGCAAACGAGCATTGATCAATTCAACACCTATTTTGAGGCCGATCTTGAAGACGATTTCTGTGAGACCGTCGGTGGTTTAATTATGGATCGTCTTGAACATGTGCCCAAGGCCGGGGAGCAGATTCAAGAAAAGGGCTTTTTATTTAAGATCCTTCGCAGTGATGAGCGCCAGGTGATTTGTGTACGCGTGGAGCGATTGTAATTGGTGCAGTTTTCTTTAAAAGCCACACAAAACCGCGGAGCTTCAGGGAACTTATTGGAACGCTCTCTGGGGCTTTTTGCGCTTTTATTGGGCGCGATCTTTGCGTTAAGTTTTTCTCAAACGGACTATCAGCCCTTAGCGTTGGTGGTTTTAACGCTCTTTTTTATCGGGTGGGCGCTTGAGCCTCGTGCGCGTGGTGCGCATCTGTACAGTTTTTTGTTTGGGCTCGGTTTATATAGTGTGGGGCTCTTTTGGGTCGTTCACTCGATGACGGTCTATGGGGGCTTGGCCTATCCCTTGGCACTCTTAGGGCTTTTGGCGATGGCTTTGGTGCTGAGCCTTTTCCCACTTCTCGCGAGTGTGTTAGCGCGCTTTTTAGGGCGTGAGGCGTTAGGGCCCCGTTTAATGATTTTTGCCTCGATGTTAGTCTTTCTGGATTGGCTCCGAGACAATGAGGTTTTGCGTTTTGGCTGGTTAGCCTATGGCTACAGCGTGACGGATACCCCGCTCATTAATTTAGCGCACTTTGGGGGCGTGACGTTAATGAGTTGGATGCTCCTTGTTGGGGCGGCGGCCTTGGCCTATTTCTTGATTCGTCTTTTCTCCAAGCGTTTTTCCAAGCTCACGATGCCCTCGATTGTGCTGTGGATCGCGATCGTGGCGGGTGCCACTTGGTGGGTTCAAGAGCCCACCTCGATTCATCCCGTGGCAAAGCCCACCCCGGCGGATGATGCCCCTTTATGGGTTCGCGCGATTGAACCAGGCTTGCCCGTGATTTCGATGTTTTATCATCCGAGCGACTCGGAGCGTTTAGCTTCGCTTTTACCCTATGCGAAAGCGCCTTGGCCGAGTGAAGCGATGGCCGGGGATCGACTCTGGATCGCGCCCGAGGGGCTCATTGGCAATTTGGTCAATACCTTTATGCATGAGCAAATTACGCTCTTAAATGAATTGCAGAGTGCGGCCAAGAGTCCCGTGTTAATTTCGGGCTTCTTAGCGGAAAAGATGGTTCCGAGCGCGGAGGATCCGACGCGTTTAGAGCCCGTGAGTCATCCCAATCCCACTTCGCCCATCTATAACGGCACGTTTATGTGGGATCGCGGGTTCCGATACACGATGAACAAGCGTGAAATGGTTCCTTTTGGGGAATATGTACCTCGAGGTTTTCGTTGGTTTGTCGATTGGTTAGGGATTCCGATGCATGATTTAATGCCGGGCTCTGATGATCAATCGCTCTTGACGATTCATGGCAAGACCTTAGGGTTATTGATTTGCTATGAAAACCTTTTTGGCGAACGCATTCGTGTGTGGTGGACCCGAGAGGGCGCAACGCCGCCTGATGCGTTAGTGTTGAGTTCGAATTTGTCTTGGTTTGGTCCGTTTATTCGTGAGCAACAACTTCAAATGGCGCGAGTGCGTGCTGTTGAAGTGAATCGTCCCGTTTTAAGTGTGAGTAACGATGGCCCTAGCGCATGGATTAGTGCGCGTGGGGTGGTTGAGAAAGCGCTGCCGATGGGCGAGACGGGGGTGATGACCGCTCCCGTTTATGCCTCCAAGGCGCCGCCGACCTTTTTTGTCCAAGCGGGCGAGTGGATGAGCGTTCTATGGACGTTGATTTGGGCGCTTTTGGCGTTTGTGGTCGGACTCTTTGGTTCTGGCGCTCGTCGTCGTGAATTCCGTTATCGGGAATAGAACGGCAACGTGCTTAGACGAAGCGTGTAAAATACAGAGACATCAAAAGGCTTAGTTCTTAACCGAGGTGATAAAGGGAGTTAAGAACTAGACCCATTTTTTTTTGATTACTATCCCCACCTCAACCTATGAATGGGCGCCGAGTATTCGGCGACAAGAAGCGAATGATCACCTTTCAGGAAGTCATCCTGCGCTTGCAGGAGTATTGCTGTCTCTTATACACATCTCCGAGCCCACGAGACCGTACTAGATCTCG
>CAMYAA010000167.1 GCA_947253615.1 uncultured Sutterellaceae bacterium | reverse complement strand
TCTACACACTGCATATCGTCGGCAGCGTCAGATGTGTATAAGAGACAGGACCTGAGCCCAAGCCCAAGAGCGTACGACGATAGAGATTAATCACAGTCAGTTCTCCCTCATTAATTCCTGGTTGCAAACACCTCAAACGAGCCGTTAACGCCCGCCCAAGGTGCGCTTGCCTGGTTGGACACGAATTAAACTCTGACGACGGGAAAATTCGGATTCCAACAAGGTTTCATCTTTAAATAACTTCAACTTGCGAAGGCGAGTATGTAACGTGTTGCGATGTATCCCTAAAAGGGCCGCCGTCTTACCAAAGTTACAGCCCGTCTTCACGAGTGCATAGGTCACAACAATCTTTTCAATACGCTCGAGCACCATCTCGTGGAGCGGTAAAGGCTTGGCCCCTTCAAGTTCGACAAAGTACTGGTCTAACCCTTCAATCACGGCTCGCTCGAGCTCGTCACTGGGCTCGCGATACTTCAAATTGTCGATAAACGCACTTTGACGTTCCGTTAAATTCGATTTCATCATGAACTCAATTCTTCTAAAACACGCACGATCCACGCCCGTAACGTGTCCGCGTCACTCAACGCAAAGGCATCATTCAACGCTGAGGGCTCAACCCCCAAGGGCGCTAAGTAATAGCGCAGATGCTTACGGAATTGACGTAGACCGCCTTCTCCATAGTACGCAATATGACGATCAAAATGCTTAAGAATTGTGCACTTTCTTTCTTCGAGCGTAATCGGACCTCGTGCTTCACCATACCCTAAAGCACGCGCAATCTCACCAAAAATCCACGGATTTCCGTAACTCGCGCGCCCAATCATGACCCCATCCGCTCCGGTATAGTCGAGCACAGCCCTCGCTTTCGCGGGGGAATCAATATCACCGTTAACAATGACGGGAATGGACAAATGTGCTTTGGCCGCTTTGATCAAGCCATATTCCGCCTCGCCCTCAAAGCGCTGATCGCGTGTTCGACCATGAATGGTTAAACACTGAACCCCTTCTTCTTGGGCAATTTCCCCAATCCGTAGGACATTACGATGATCCTGATCCCATCCCAAACGCGTTTTGAGCGTCACGGGTATCTGAACGGCCTTCACGACCTCGCGCAAAATCTCGGCGACTAAGGCTTCATCCTTCATAAGAGCCGACCCACAGGCGCGTTGAAGCACCTTTTTCGCAGGACACCCCATATTGATATCGACCACATCTGCCCCCGAATCTTCGGCATAACGCGCGGCATCGGCCATGATCAACGGATCAGCTCCGAGCAGCTGCACCACCTTGAGCCCAGACTCATTGGCATCGGCCCAACGAGTGGAGCTCTTTTTTGTGTCTCGAAGACGAGGATGACTCGCCGTCATTTCCCCAATAGCATACCCGGCGCCCCACTCACGCGCCGTTTCTCGAAACGGCAAGTCGGTCATCCCGGCCATGGGGGCCACAATCACGGGAACGTCAATCGTATGGGGCCCAATCTTGAGCCGAGGACGCGCCGCTTTCTCTAAAACCTCAGGCATAAGAGACGCGCTCCTCGAGTGAACCCCACTTCTCAAAATGGCGCTCCGCGGCTTGCCATTCATTGGGATCCCCCACATTGGCCCAATAGCCCGAATACACCTCGCCCGTTATTTTTTCGCCGGCCTTTTCAAATAGCCACGGAAAGAGTTTCGCAACTCGACAAGGTTCGTGCTCAAAAAGGGCTGGATGATAAACCCCTAAACTCGAAAAGGTCCAAGCGGGCCTTTGAGGACGCGCCGCCTTGGGATACACGCGCCCTTGCGCCTCTAAGACCATATCGCCAGAGCGATGGTAGGCGGGATTCTCTACCAAAACGAGATGCGCTAAGCGTTCGGCATTGAGCTCACGCCCCAAAGTCACCAAACGCTCATAGGGATAGTCCGTCAAGATATCCCCCGCGACGACGATAAAAGGGTCGTTCCCTAAATATGGACGAGCCGCAAGAATGCCGCCTAAGGTTTCTAGCGCTTGTGTTTCGTTCGTCCCTTCACGAGAAAAGCTCACGGTGACGCCCGAGGGTAGATAACTCGGTAACACGGCCTCCAAATACGCACTTTGATAAGCCGTATTGATCACAAACTCATGAACCCCCGCGCGCTCGAGCGCACGAATCTGATGAACGATCATGGGCACACCCCCAATCGGCAAGAGCGGCTTGGGGGCGATATACGTTAAGGGACGAAGGCGTTTTCCAAGCCCCGCCGCCAAAATCATGGCTCGCATTAAAAGGTATACCCGACTTTAACTTCCGTGCCCGTGAGCTCGTTAATTAAACGCGCCAAGGGCGACAATACGCTATAACGCTGCGAGGTCTTTTTGACATACTCAATGAATCGCGGCGTATCTTCTAAGTAATGAGACTTTCCGTCACGATAGTGCAGACGAGCAAAAATCCCTAAGACTTTCAAATGGCGCTGCACACTCATAAAGTCCACATCACGATAAAACGCCCCAAAGTCCGCATTCACTGGCAAACCAGCCTTGCGCGCTTTTTCCCAATAGCGAATCGTAATGTCCAACACAAAGGACTCACCCCAAGAAATAAAGGCATCCTTTAATAAACTGGCGATGTCATACGTGATCGGCCCATAGAGCGCGTCCTGGAAATCCAAAATCCCGGGCATGGGCGTGGTGACCATGAGATTGCGCGGCATGAAATCACGATGCACGAAAACCTTCGGTTGCGCTAAACACGCTTCCAAAATAGAGTGAGTACTCATCTCCCACCAGCGCTGCTGTTGCTCGTTCCAATTCACCCCACAATGGCGTTCCACGTACCACGTTGGGAAAAGCTCGAGCTCGCGACGAAGCGTAGCCTCATCGTACTCGGGCAACACGTTCGGACGGGAAATCAACTGCCAAGCCACTAAGGCATCCGTGGCTTTATCCATGAATTGAGCGGCATTATCTTCATTTAATACGGATAAATACGTTTGTTTACCCATATCGCTCAAGAGCATAAATTGCGCCGTCGAATCCACACTATAAATTTCTGGAGCATTTAAATGGGCTTCATCACGGAAAAGCGCATCAATTTTCAAAAATTGAGAAAAAGCACTCGCTTTATCTTTTTGCGCATCCATAATGATCAAGGACGTACCCTCTGTCGTCTGAATACGCCAGTATTGGCGAGCTCCTGCGTCAGCATTGGCTAATTCGAGCGTGGATAACGCTAAATGAAATTCAGGGGCAATTCGCTCGAGCCATTGAATTAAAGCGGCCGAGGGAGAAAGGGGGGACATGTTCAACTCCAAAAAGTTTTTTCGTTTGAATGACGTTCGTTAATGAGCCCTTATGGGGATTTTTACGAAGACAATCTCTTAAAAAGAGCGCAAGCGTCTTATAATCTTGCATAGTTTTATGTCATTTTATCGGTCTGTTAACAGGCTGTCACACAACTAGCGTTAAGTCATGAATTTTGTGCGTCCTCGACTCCTGAGCTTAATGGTGTTTTCCGCCCTAAGCGCTCTAGCGATTCCTACCTCGACCCTCTGGGCCCAAGGGATAAAACTTGAATCGGTTGAGCGTTTATCGCCACCAACCAAACTCAGCCACGACACGCCTAGCTTTGTCTCGGCCAATCGCATTGTGACGACGGACGACGAAACCATCGAATTACAAGGCAATGCCGAAATTCGTCGTGGCGGCGCCGTCATTCGTGGTAACGAGATTTCCTATTCCCAAAAAACCGATGAAGCCAAAGTCACGGGCAATGCCAAAATCAGCCTTGACGGTGCGATCTTCACCGGGCCGAGCATGAGCTATCGTTTGACGAGCCAGAGCGGTGAAATCAACGACGCCCAATACGAATACGTGCCCCGCAATATTCGCGGTTGTGCCAAAAATATTCGCTTTATCTCGGGGGACAAGACCGAATTCGAAGACGTCAAGGTCACGACCTGTAAGCGCGGGGACGATGCTTGGTTTATTAAACTCGACAAATTAAGTGTTGACGAATTTGATAAAACCGCCACCGGGACGAACGCCTCTTTACACTTCATGGGCGTGCCCATCTTTGGCTCACCATGGTTTTCCTTCCCCGTGACCAATGACTGTCTCTTATACACATCTCCGAGCCCACGAGACCGTACTAGATCTCGT
>CAMYAA010000166.1 GCA_947253615.1 uncultured Sutterellaceae bacterium | reverse complement strand
GTGTGATTATTGCCACGGGGGGCTTTGCGGCCAACGAACAATTAACGGGTGTGCCGCTCATGGGTCGTGGGGGTCTCAATACCACGAATATGCCGGGCTCCATCGGGGACGGGATTTTATTGCTTGAACCGTTGCACCCGCAGATGATCAACATGAAGGACGTGGTCATTCACGCGACGACGTTACCGTTTTCGAATCTAGTGATGCCCGTGCAGGCCCGCCATGAAGGCGGGATTGTCGTGGATGGTACGGGGCGTCGCTTTGCCAACGAATTGTCTTTAAAGCTTTGGAAAGACATTGTCGACAAGAGCTTTGGCCGCGCTTGGCTCATTGTGGACCAAGGCATTATTGATAAGATGCCGGTCTTAAAGAATTACGCGCGTTATGGGTACTTGTATAAGGCCCAAAACGAAGAAGAATTAGCGCGCTACATGCACGTGAATCCGCAAGTCTTCGCCAACGAAATGCGTCGCTATCGTATGCTCGCGGAGATGAAAAACGATTTGGATTTCCATCGTCCGACGCTCGACTCCACGTTGCGTGAGTATCCGCTCTATGCCGTGAGTATTCAACCGGCGCTCCATGGAACGCCAGGTGGCTTGAAGATCAATGTAAATACCGAAGTGCTCAATCAAAAGAACGAACCCATTCCTGGGGTGTTTGCCGCCGGGGAAGTCACAGGGGGTGTTTTTGGTAAGGGCCGTATTCAAGGCACGGGCTTAATGGATGCTATAGTTTATGGACGTATTGCCGGGATTCATGCGGCTCACTATGCCAAGATGCTCGAGAAAAAGTATTGTCCTTTAAATGAGCCCAATGAACCGCTCCCGAGTCCCGAGACTAAGCCCGCGCTCCCGCCGAGCTTAACGCACTCCTAATCGCTCAACTACTCTTCATCCATAAAAGAAACGGCGTCCTCACTTGGAGAACGTCGTTTGTTGTTGATGCTATCGATTAAGCGACTCAATGGCGCTTTTCTTCCCCGATTAAATGGAGCGAGTCACAGCGCTTTTGGTTGACGTTGTGTTTGTAGATCACTAAGCCCATCGAAGAGGCGACAAAGATCCCAAAGACCATCATTGTCGTCGGAACGCTCAAATCTAATTTAATGAGTAAGGCGTAAATGCCTAACATCACGAGAATCGAGCAGTTTTCATTGAAGTTTTGAACCGCAATGGAGCGACCCGCGCTCATTAAGACGTGACCGCGATGCTGAAGTAAGGCATTCATGGGGACGACGAAAAAGCCAGCGCACACGCCCACTAAAACCATGACTAAAGCGGCAATCAAGGTGGCCAACGAAATATTGAATCCCAAGAGGGCAAAGTGAGTATCGGGTACTAAGTCAGCACGGAAGTAAGCCGTTGCCATGACTAATAAGCCCATGATGATCCCCATGGGTAACACACGCACGCTTTGTTTGAGCGGCACATAAACCGCGGCTAAAACCGCACCGAGGGCAACCCCCACACTCACCACAGCTTGCATCACGGAGGCTTGCGAGAGGTTCATGCCGAGCGCGTGATTACACCACTGAAGCACTAAGAACTGAAGGACGGCGCCCGCCCCCCAAAAGAGGGTCGTGACCGAGAGGGAAATCTGACCCAAGGGATCGGTCCAGAGCAATTTGCAAGAGCCCGCGAATTTTTGAATCGTTGGCCAGAACGTGAGTTTTTGTTTGGGATAGCGTGCACCCGTATCCGGAATGGCTAAATTCACGACGGAGGCGAATAAGTACACAAAGGCGATCACGAAAATGGCCGCGTCGGCAAAGGTTTTAATACCGACGGCACTGAGGTGAAAGTCCGACATGATTGCCGTGGCAATTTCGGGTTTAATTAAGATCCCGCCCAAGAGCACCCCAAGAATAATGGATAAGACGGTAAGGCCTTCGATCCACCCATTGGCAATCACTAAGAGTTTGGGCGGTAAGAGTTCGGTGAGAATCCCGTATTTGGCCGGGGAGTAGGCGGCCGCCCCGATCCCGACCACGGCGTAGGCTAAGAGGGGATGGGAGCCAAAGAGCATGAGTAAACAGCCCACGACCTTTAAGCAGTTCGTGCAAAACATGACGTGCCCCTTAGGCATGGAGTCTGCAAACCAACCGACCCAGGCTGCTAACCCCACGTAACTGACCACAAAGAACAGTTTTAAAAGCGGCGTCATCCAATCTGGGGCATTGAGCGTCGCTAGGAGGGCAATAGCGGCAATTAAAAGGGCGTTATCTGCCAGCGAGGACAGAAATTGCGCCAACATAATGGTGTAGAAACCGCGCTTCATGTTTTTTAACTTTGGTCGGAATAATCGTTAGTAAACTCGAACTCTGACGCTAAAGAGCGGAGCTTTGTCTTTGTCTCTAGCGTTAAGGTGTATTGATACTACCATGAAGTTTAAAGAGAAGTGTGCCTTCTTAATGGGCAAAGTTTGCTCGGGAAAGCGAGCGTTAGGTTCTCCTCTTGCTCTTTGATGGAAATGGCCTACGTCTTGAAACAATGAGCGTACAATTTAGTGCTATTGTTAAGAAGAGTCGTTTGACTCGTTAGCCCTGCTCTACAGAACATTATTGGGATTAAGAGAAAAGTGCCACGTCCTATTTATGCGGAAATTGATATAGAAGCTTTAAAGCACAACGTCGCTCGAGTAAAAGAAATTACGGGCGGTAAACGATTATGGGCCGTTGTGAAGGCCAATGCTTATGGGCATGGGTTGGAAAATGTGGTGGCACCGTTTGAAGGGGCCGATGGTTTAGCGACCATTGACTTGACGGACGCAAAACGCGCACGCAACTGCGGTTGGAAAAAACGCATTCTGTTATTAGAAGGTTTTTTCGATGCGGACGATATTGAGGTTTTACAAACCCTCAATGTGGAAACGGTGGTGCATAGTCCCTGGCAGATTCAATTATTAAAGCAAGCCAAACTGAGTGAAGTGCATGTGCACATCAAGGTCAATTCCGGCATGAATCGTTTGGGCTTTTTGCCCATCGAAGTCAATACCGTGATTGGTCAGCTCGCGAGTATTCCGGGGATTGTGATTGAAGGGGTGATTACCCACTTTGCCAATGCTGAATTCTCGTATCGTGAAGATCAACCCGTTTCGGTAGCGAAGCAATTAACGCGCATGGGGCGTTGGGCCTCGCCGCAAAATTCCACCTGTATGTCGAACTCCGCGGGCATTTTGTGGCATCCCGAAGTCGGGGGCCAAACGGTGCGTGCTGGGGCGGCGCTCTACGGGATGAGTCCGGATTCGCACGTGAGCGAACAGGAATTAGGCCTCATTCCCGCGATGACCTTAGCGGCGAAAATTATTGCCATTCAAGAGATCAATGCCGGTGAACGTGTGGGCTACGGCTCACGATGGGAAGCAAAGCGTCTAAGCCGTATTGCGGTGGTGGCGTGTGGCTATGCGGACGGCTATCCACGTACGATGCCCGATGGGGCGCCCACGTTTGTGGAAGGGCGTATTGCCCCCTTGGTCGGGACGGTCTCGATGGACATGTTAGAGATTGACATCACGGACATTCCCGATGCGAAATTAGGAAGCGTGGTGGAGCTTTGGGGTAAGAATTTACCGGTGAACCGTGTGGCCAAAGCCTGTGGGACCTGCGGTTACGAACTCGTTTGTGCTTTAGCGCGTCGAGTCCCGTTAACGCTCAAGTTATAAAGAGGATTGCCGGGCTATGGCCATTCAGAAAAAAGCAAAAGTTGAATTCGTTTGTTCCGAATGTGGAGGCACGACCCTGCGTTGGCAAGGTCAGTGTCCTCATTGTCGTCAGTGGAACACCCTTCAGGAATTTAAAGTCGGGGGTGGTGCGGCGGCTCGCTATAGTCAGAACTTCAATGATGCTCGTGGCTTTGTGGACGTCACGGGCTCCCTTCAAGATTTAACCGACGTTCAAATTGAAGAAGTGCCGCGCACGAAAACGGGTATTTTGGAATTTGACCGTGTGATGGGCGGCGGCCTTGTCAAAGGCTGTGTGGCCTTAATTGGGGGCGACCCTGGGATTGGGAAGTCGACCTTATTGCTTCAAGTGATGGCCCAATTGGTCGGCGCGTCTCGCTCAGCACTCTATGTCTCGGGGGAAGAACTGTCTCTTATACACATCTGACGCTGCCGACGATATGCAGTGTG
>CAMYAA010000165.1 GCA_947253615.1 uncultured Sutterellaceae bacterium | reverse complement strand
GTTTTATTTGGTACTAACAAATACACAAAAATTTTCCATTATTCTTCGTGGGAATTTTGATTAAACCCATTGAGGATAAAAATGAAAAAATCTTTAATCGCACTTGCCCTCTTAGGTGCCACGGCTGCTTCCGCTCAAGCTGCTGACGTTTCTGTTTATGGTACGGTTGACGCAGGTGTCAAGTATCTCCGTAACGCTGACGCTGCTCAAGAGAAGTTAACGAACTCCTTCAAGCTCGGTTCCGGTATCGCTGACGGCAACAAGCTCGGCTTCAAAGGTTCTGAAGCTATTGGCCAGCACTACCACGTTGGTTTCCAGCTCGAAACCGGCTTTGACTTAGCCAACGGTCAATTAAATGACTCCAAGAAGCTTTTCGATCGTGAAGCTCGTGTGTTCGTCAACGGTGTGTTCGGCGAATTATCCATCGGTCGTATGGGCGCCTTAGGTTCTGCTAAGGGCACCTATGACATCTTCTTCGCTAACGCTGACGCGTTTGACGGTGGTGATCAGCTCGGCACGTTCTTCAACGTTTCTGAAACGTTAGACAACGCTGTCACCTACGCTACCCCTGAAGTTGCTGGTGTTAAGGGTTACGTTCAGTACTCCTTCGCTCAAGACGCTGATCAGGAAAACAAGTTCGACAAGAACAACCGCTTCTGGGCTGTTGGCGCTACCTTCAACCAGGATAACTTTGGTTTAACTGCCGTTGTCGAACAGACGATTCCTTCCAATGCTCCTGAAGCTAAGTTCACGCAAAAGAGCACGACGGTTAGCCTCGGTGGTAACGTCAAATTAGACAATATCGCTATTTTCGCTGGTGCTCAATACGCCAAGAACCCGCACAATCTCTCGATCTTTAACTCTGATTTAGACCAAAAGATCTACGAAGACGACCAAAAGTCGCCGTTCAAGCATAATGTCGCTTTCACGCTTGGCTCTTCGATTGACTTAAACAACAGCAACATCATGGTTGCAGGCTACACGGGTCACGCCAAGATCAACGAAAAGCACATTCATGGCTATGGTTTAAGCGCACGTTACAAGTACAACTTAAGCACCCGCACCTCGCTCTACGCTGGTGTTGACGGCTCGACCTTCAAGGCTCGCCACATCGACGCCACGAAGTTAGCTTCTGTGTACGCTGGTATGACGCACAACTTCTAATTTTTAGATCCGCAATCTTTAAATTAGCCTAAGCACAATGGCCTTCTTCAGCGATGAGGAAGGCCATTGACATTGAAGAGAGGCAACACAATGGTTTGATCCGTTGTACCGAATATAAACCCCTTGGACCTATCTTTAAACTTAAGGCGCCCTTTGACTAACAACCGTAAGTTAATCTGGCCTGGGTAACGGCTAACGACCAACAGCAACGCTTCACTAACCAAAAAGACAATTGAATGCTCTAGGGCCGCTTCACAACGTTATGGTGGCCATCTTTGAGTTAACTGATCCACCCATCTTAAACCGGGGAATAACTCCCCTCTCGCATTCAACGGACGCCATCCGAAAAGTGGACCAGAACTATCGCCGCCTCAATTAAACACGTCTTTAGTTGAACGTAAACCCTTTAGGTATAGTTAATCCCGAATTCCCCCGTTTTAAGAAAATTCTATCTTAGAAAATAATTCAGTTGTTTTTGTGTAATTTAACGTGCACATAACTTTTGATTTGACTAATAGACACATGATGCTTAGAGAAATACCGATATTCCCAGTTTTACTTTATGACAACACAAAAATATTACATTTCGACAAATCTTATCAATAAAAAATATCGAGATTCTCAGAACTTTGATTCCTATAATGGCCTTCCCTTTTTCTTGAGAAGTGAAAAATGAAACAAAAGCTGCTAACAATCTCACTTTTTTCAATACTCGCCAGCATGAATAGTGCTGCATTTGCCGTTGAAGAAGCGCCTCCTCCGCCCCCGGCAGAAGATGTTCGCGATCCTCGTGACGTGCCCAACGTTGGCCCCTCGCCCTACGATGATTTCATCAAAAACATCACTTGGATCGAGCATGATCAATTTGAGTATTTGATTGATGTGGTCAATAGCCATGCGGTTGGGCAGTATGCCCGAGCAGCGCTCTTACAGTCTTCCGTTGATTTTGCGTCCCATATTTTTGAAGAAGGTGTCACCCGAGGGGATCACGCTTGGGGAACGGTATCTCATGCCACCAAGCAGAATGCAAAGTTGACCATTAAACAACCCCAGATGGCCATGGGTTACACGCGCCAAATATCGCCGCAACTCCGATTAGGGATTGGAGGTTTCATTGGTCGCCAGCACAATGATTGGATGTACCAGGCGATGATTCGTGATGTCGAAAGCAAGAATAGTATCCTTGGGTTGAGTTTCTATGGCCGCTATGAGAGCGATCGTTTATTCACTGACTTTGTCCTCGGCACCTGGTACAACCACAACAGCTATCAAACTGACAAACCAGTCACCCGCCCTCCTGAACTCATCCCCGGGCCGCATGCCAACGGTTCGGTCCCTATTGCCGTTCCTGAAGAGCCTTTGCTTCGCGTAGCAGATGAACCTGTGAATGGAGTTCAACCACGTAGCCATCAGCCTCGTGAAAATGAGGCCTGGTACCCCCAGTGCAGCCCGTTATTGCTGAAGTCAACTCTAACGGCCCACAACCGCCCGCTGCTAATAGAACACCTCTTCCAGGTGATAATTCAGGACTAGCACCTGCCGGGAGCAACCATGGAGATGGAGACAATAATGCGAAACGCAAACCGGTGAAAGCCCCCAATCGAGACACGCTTGAATCTCAACGTGGATTGATGGCTGGTTTGCGCATTGGCTCAGTGTACCCGTTAAAGACAATTTAACGGTCACACCCAGCGTACAAGGTGTTGTTGGCTACAGTACGGCGCTTTATAAACAAACGCACGGCTACTTCTTAACGAACCTAGGTACGAATTTCAATGTGAAGTGGCAAGTTAAGCCTAAAGTGGCTTTGGGCGCAGATTTCGGGATCGATTACCTGTGGACGAACGTTCACAACAACGTGATTGCTTATGGACAGCATCTCTATAACACTGACCTATTCAATCTTGATCGAGGCCTCAAACACGATTGGGCAGTTAAAGCTGCTTTGTCGTTGAAAACTACGCCAACAAAGCACGCAAACTTTGATTTTTCTGCAGGCTACCAGCGTTATCAAGAATCAAAATTGGCTGGGTGGGTTTTTAAAGTTACGGGCGTATACGTGTTTTAAACACAAAACAATCCACCAGCATGCAGGCGTCAGGATTCCTCCAGGCGCCTTTTTTATGCCCGTCTTGGCTTGGACGAGTGATTTCTCACTTATAACTACTTATAGTAGTAAGAAAAAAATCCCCCCTACACAATCACCTGAACTAATCCCCTAAAAACTTTATTACGGACAATTAAAAATAAAGAAAAAGGTTGAGCAATATGTCTCACCAACAACACAAAAAAACATTAATTGCAGAGGTATTTGCATTATTAGTTAAATCTTGCTAGTTTTTGCCTAATCCCTTTTATCTCAATGGGATAGCGTTTTTTATCTTATTTGCAACATTAACAATATAAAAAATATTGTGGTTTATACCTAGTAACGAATTATTAAGTCTCGCACGAAGAACCAACAGGGTAAAAATTCTAGGTATTCATATTTTGTATTATCTTCTTAGTGCGGAATTAATAAAAATTATTACTTCTCACTATAAAACTCTATTAATAAAATTAAATCGTTCTTTTTCTTCTTATGGAACGAATTATGAAAAAAAACTCTACTTGTCTTAGCACTCACAGGGCTTTTTTCCACATTAGCCCAAGCAGATGAACCAGAAATTTATTACGCTTCGAGCGAAGGTCTTCCCCCTGCCGCCTCGGGTGCACCGCTTGAAGAACTTCCACCATTATTAATCCCCATCGGTCCGAAACTTCCTCCTAATGTTACCGATGAGCTAAAGCTCCTGACGGTCTTATTTAACGGGCATGTGGCTGGTCAATATGCAAGAAACGCCCTTTTGAGCAATTCCTTGGTTTTCGCAGAAAACGTATTTGATCAAGCCAGCGACGGAGAAGGTCGCTGGCTTGATCAAATACTGTCTCTTATACACATCTCCGAGCCCACGAGACCGTACTAGATCTCGT
>CAMYAA010000164.1 GCA_947253615.1 uncultured Sutterellaceae bacterium | reverse complement strand
CGAGATCTAGTACGGTCTCGTGGGCTCGGAGATGTGTATAAGAGACAGTCCGTGAGCTCTTCAGCCATGCGTTTCGTCAACGTCGTCACCAAGACGCGTTCCCCTTTCGCAACCGTCTCGGTAATTTCGCTCAACAAATCGTCCACCTGAGTGGAGGCAGGACGCACTTCAATCTCGGGGTCCACGAGGCCCGTGGGTCGGACCACCTGTTCCACCACTTCCCCTTCGGAGCGCTCTAATTCATAGTCCGAGGGCGTTGCCGAGACAAAGATCGAACGACGCATTTTGCGTTCAAACTCATCAAAACGAAGCGGTCGGTTATCGAGCGCCGAGGGTAAACGGAACCCATAATTGACCAAATTTTCTTTACGGGAACGGTCCCCGCGATACATGCCGCCGAGCTGCCCCATCATGACGTGACTTTCGTCATAAAACATCAAGCTGTCCGTGGGCAAATAGTCAATCAAACACGGAGGGGCCACCCCGGGGGCAAGCCCCGTTAAATGACGAGAGTAGTTTTCAATGCCTTTACAGAACCCTACTTGGTCGAGCATTTCAAGGTCAAACTGGGTGCGCTGACGCAGTCGTTGCGCCTCGACTAAACGATTGTCTTTAAGGAGTTCCGCTTCGCGTTGCGCGAGCTCCTCCTTAATGGATTCAATGGCTTTAATGATATTTTCGCGTGGCGTGACGTAGTGACTCGCCGGATAAATCACAAAGCGAAGCACACGTTGTTGGATCCGTCCCGTCAACGGATCAAAAAGGGCCACCGATTCAATCTCGTCATCAAAGAGTTCGATGCGCACTGCACTCTCAGCGTGTTCGGCCGGGAACACGTCAATCGTGTCGCCACGCACACGGAAGGTCCCACGCGTAAATTCCGTATCGTTACGCTTGTACTGCATACGTACGAGCTGGGCAATCAAATCGCGCTGAGTACGCGTATCCCCCGTACGAACAATGCAGCGCATTTCGGTATAGCTCTCGGGCTTACCAATCCCGTAAATGGAAGAGACCGTAGCCACAATAATCGTATCGCGACGTTCGAGAATGGACTTCGTCGCGGCCAAACGCATCTGTTCAATATGCTCATTGACCGCCGCGTCCTTTTCAATAAAGAGGTCACGCGCAGCGACGTACGCTTCGGGCTGATAAAAGTCGTAATAAGAGACGAAGTATTCCACCGCATTTTCGGGGAAAAACTCACGCATTTCCGAATACGTCTGCGCTGCTAACGTCTTGTTAGGGGCGAGAATTAACGCAGGAACGCCCATGCGCGCAATCACGTTGGCCATGGTATAGGTCTTACCCGAGCCCGTGACGCCCAAGAGCGTTTGAAACATCACGCCCGCCTCAAGCCCTTCCATCAACGCCTCGATCGCCTGAGGTTGATCCCCGGCGGGTGGAAACGGACGGTGTAAGATAAAAGGCGAATTTTCAAAACGAACAACTTCTGACACGAAAATACTCAAAGAAAAAAATGAATGACGAACGCCTGCTGCGTTCCTCCTAAAACGATTCCCTTAGAACGACTGACTTACGTTGAATACTCTTAAACTTGGTCAATCTGGGAATGTTTTAGAGGACCCAATCCAGGTATAGTCTAATCTCGAACGATAATAATGATAAAACCCAGCGTTTACCGCGACCCCAACGCTAAGCGCAGACACTTTTCATCAAGGAGCGATGTCCCATGTTAACCGATACGTTGTCGGCCACCAACCCGATGCCCAATGATCCTATTTTGGGCTTAAATGAACTTTATAAACAAGATTCCCGTCCACAAAAAGTCAATTTAGGCGTGGGAATTTATTTGGATGCCCAGGGACAGCTCCCCTTATTGAAGACCGTGGAAACCGCGGAACGTCGTTTAGTGGATCGCAAAACCACCCACGGCTATATTCCGATGAGTGGGATGCCCGACTATTTAGCCGCCGTGCAACGCCTTGCGTTTGGCTCTGAAATTCTTGAGTCCTACCAAGGGCGCATTGCCTCGTGCCAAACCTTAGGCGGAACGGGTGGCCTTCATATCGGCGGTTTGTTAGCCCATGAAGTCTTTGGGGTCAAACAAGCCTTAGTGCCCAATCCGACCTGGGGCAACCATGTGGCAATTATGAAACGCGCGGGCATGATTGTGGACACCTATCCGTACTACTGCTTTGAAACGAAGTGCTTGGATTTCGAACACATGCTCGAGAATCTCAAGCGTTTGGCACCCCAAACGTTACTCGTGATGCATGCGTGCTGCCACAACCCCACGGGGCTCGACTTGAGTGAAGAACAATGGACCCGCATTCTTGAAGTGATCGAAGAACGTGACTTATTGCCCTTCCTCGATATGGCCTATCAAGGGTTTGGTTCGGGACTCTCCGATGACGCCAATGTGGTGCGCCGCTTTGTGAAGGCTGAACTCCCGGTGATGGTTGCACAATCGAACTCCAAGAACTTTTCGCTCTACGGCGAACGCGTCGGTGCCTTACACGTGATTGCTCCGACGGAAGAGTCTGCGCAAAACATCGCCTCGCAGCTCGCCTCGTTAGTGCGTTCGGAATACTCCAATGCACCGTGCCACGGTGCACGCGTCGTGACCGAAATCTTGAATACGCCCGAACTCTTTACGAGTTGGACCCAAGAAGTGGACGCCATGCGTGATCGTATTCGTCAAATGCGCCAAGCCCTCTATGAGGCCGGGGCCCGCTACGGC
Organism: uncultured Sutterellaceae bacterium; assembly: GCA_947253615.1. GTDB lineage: Bacteria > Pseudomonadota > Gammaproteobacteria > Burkholderiales > Burkholderiaceae_F > Sutterella. Next base: position 1,433 of record CAMYAA010000164.1, on the reverse strand, counting down.
GAAGACTTCGAATACGTCATCGCCCAAAAGGGGATGTTCTCCTTCACGGGGCTCTCGCCCTTGCAGATGCGTGCCCTTCGCGAAGAGTACGCCGTCTACGGCATTGAAAACGGTCGTATTTGCATTGCTGGACTCAATGAAAACAACGTGGACTACGTGGCCAAATCGTTGGCTGCGGTGAGTAAAACGGTTAAATAATCCCTTTTTTTTGGTATTTAAGAAGCAATACTTGCACACGAAGAAAAAATACCATATACTTCGTGTTCTTGATTCCCCGATAGCTCAGTCGGTAGAGCGACGGACTGTTAATCCGCAGGTCGCTGGTTCGAGCCCAGCTCGGGGAGCCAATCAAAAATAAGAAGACCGACTTTACCTTCTTATTTAAAAAATCAGGTACTCCCCGATAGCTCAGTCGGTAGAGCGACGGACTGTTAATCCGCAGGTCGCTGGTTCGAGCCCAGCTCGGGGAGCCAACCTACTCTAGAGTCTCTTTCTCACGAAAGGGACTTTTTTGTTTTTTAGCGTGTTCTAAAAACCAAAATGGGCCTTCTCGGCCCCCATCATTCCCAAAAAGTCTCCCTTCCTCGTCATTTAATCGCGTTGTATGCCCTTTTTAGAGGGTTAGCGCGCGTTTTAGATTGAACCCATACCCTCACTCGCTCCAATGTAAAGATGGTCACAGAAGGCCAAATTTCGCGGTATGCCTAAGGGTTAACCTCTGAACCAAAGTTCAAAACATTTCGTACAATCTAAAGTGAACTGTTCGTCAGTCCGATGAACACGCTGTGAGGAAGCCATGAAACGCAAAACAGAATCCTTCGTTTCTGCGCTCCCTAAACCTAGTGGAGCCAGTCACCTTCCGTTATGTCTGCCTGCCCCGCTCGCTCTGGAGCGCGTCACGCTGACGAGGACGAGCGTTCCCTTGAGTGCTTGGCCAGTGACTGACAATGAGGCCCAAGAGGCGGCCTTCCAAACGTGGTGTGACACGTTCTTTAATCCCGAGGCCCTTGCGGCCACGCACGAACCCGGGGATCTCGAAATTCTCTTTGCGATTGCGCTACCGCATCAACAGCTCTATTTGGGCTACAAAGACGAGATTGCCTTTCCAGACTTTGATGAACTCGATCGAAAATTTATCTTAGGTCTCGTGCAGCAACAGCTCACGGAAATGCCCTATTTCGACTGGATCTTAAAGCATGCGAAGGGGGGCGTGGATGTCGACTATTTTGATGCCAAAAATCGACTCATTTTGAGTTTTCACATTGACGCGAAGAAGCGAGTGGTCTCGCACTGCGTGGAGCGTGCCCAGAGCTAAGCCCCGAAAAAACTAAACCCCCGACTAACAACGTTAATCAGGGGTCTAGACAAAGGCGAGCTTGGCGATGTCCTACCTGTCTCTTATACACATCTGACGCTGCCGACGATATGCAGTG
>CAMYAA010000163.1 GCA_947253615.1 uncultured Sutterellaceae bacterium | reverse complement strand
TCTACACACTGCATATCGTCGGCAGCGTCAGATGTGTATAAGAGACAGACAATATTTAGGGCTTCGACCTACTTACCCCGATTTTCAACCATGAATTTCCTTCTTGATTTCTCGCCTATCATCGCCTTTTTTGCGGTCTACCAAGTGGCCGCCCATCACGCGGAGTGGATTCCGCAAGCCCTCTTGGGGCTCTTGCCCGTAACGCCGGGCGAGTCCACCTTCCCGGTCATTTGGGCCACGGCCGTCGCGATCTTAGCGACCTTCATTCAGTTAGCGATTTACTTAATTTGTAAGAAAAAGATTGAGCCGACGTTTTGGTTGAGTCTCGTGGTGATCGTCATCTTTGGCTCTCTCACCATTTACTTTAATAATGGTCTCTTTATTCAGTGGAAACCCTCCATTCTCTACTGGTTAATGGCAGGTATTTTGATTTTTGCGCGATTGACTCATCGCAATTTTGCAAAAACCATTATGAGTAAAGGAGAAATCTCGATGTCCGAAAAAGCCTGGCGTCAATTACAGGATATGTGGATTGTTTTATTAACCCTTTTTGGGGTTATTAATCTTGCAGTGGTCTACACCACTAGCATGGACACCTGGGTGAACTTCAAGCTATACGGACTCTTTGCTTTGACAATTGTTTTTACAATTGTCACGGTCATCTTTGTGACAAAACAAGGTTCGCACATTCACAATGATTAAGTTAACCCTCGAGAATTCACTTGTGATAAGCTTTATCGCAAACGAATTGCATTAAGGGATAACTTTAATGTCAAATGAGAAGCGTTTTATAGACTGAACTGTTTTGTGTTGTTATATTTATACGCACGAATCTAACCCCTCTTGGTTCTTGCTTCTCACCAGGACCATTCTCAAATTATTGAGGTTTTAAATATGAATAAAAAACTGTTAACTGTTGTTTTCGCCGCTGCCACGCTTGCTGCTGGTGTTGCTCACGCTGAAGTCAAGGCTTTTAAGGTCAACGGCCAGCAAGTCACGGTTGCTGAACAGCAAGAAGTGATCAATGCCTACAAGGCTCAGGGCGTCAAGGCGGATGCTCAACTTGAAAACGCGGTCAAGCAGAAGTTTATTGTTGACCTTTCCCTCTTACAAGAAGCTAAGAAGAGCAAGGTTGAATCGTCTGACCTTTACAAGAAGCAATTAGCTTTAGTGAAGGATCAATTAGCGGTTGAAGTTTTCCGCGCCAACTGGGTTAAGAGCCATCCGGTTCCCCAGGCTGAACTCCAGAAGCTCTATGACGCTGAAAAGACCCGCTATGGCGACAAGGAATACGACGTTTCCGTTATCGCTGTGAAGTCTGAAAAGGAAGCCAAGGACATCATCGCCCAGTTAAACAAGGGTGCTAACTTTGCTGATTTAGCCAAGAAGTTCTCCTTAATGGCTCAGAACAAAGACAACGGTGGCGAATTAGGCTGGGTTGTCCCGGGTAACTTAGGCTCCATCGGTGTGGCCTTCTCGCAATTGAGCGCTGGCTCCGTGGGTCAGGCCCCGGTGGCGGTTCAAGGCGGTTGGACTGTTGTTAAGTTGAACAAGGTTCGTCCGGCTCAGAACTTCCCGACCTTTGCTCAGTTAAAGCCCCAATTAGAAAATGCGGTTTTACAGCAGAAGTGGAATGAGTACTTAGTCTCTCTCGCCAAGAAGGCTAAAGTGCAATAATACGTTCAGGTACGCAGGTACTTGAAGCCCAGAATGCGTCACCTCGGTGGCGCATTTTTTTGACATTGGATTTGACATATGCAGCCTTTCACCTTTCAAAACCTCACCACTTTAGTCTTTGGTCGCGGTCGTATTGCGGAGCTTTCGACGTTAGTGCCCGCTCATGAAAAGATCCTCGTTTGTTTTGGGGGCGGTAGCGTCAAACGAAACGGCGTCTACGATCAAGTGAAAGCCGCCCTTCAAGGCTTTGACACGCTTGAATTCTGGGGCATTGAACCCAATCCGAAGGTGGAAACGCTTGAAAAAGCGATTCGAGCTGGGCGTGAAGCGGGCGTGACGTTTGTTTTGGCCGTTGGTGGTGGGTCCGTGTTGGACGGTGTGAAGTTAATTGCGTGTGCCTTAGCGGACAAAACCGAACGCCCCGCCTGGGACTTAGTGCTTTCGCGCCGTCCTGAAGCGTCGCTTCCCTACGCGAGCGTGATGACGGTACCGGCGACGGGTTCGGAAATGAATCAAAACTCGGTGGTCTCACGTCTTGAAACGCAAGAAAAATTAAGTTGGGTGACGCCACGCTTTCCTGAATTTTCGATTTTAGATCCCGATTGCATCAAGAGCTTATCGATGGAGCAGCGTCGCGCGAGTATTGCCGACATTATTGCGCACACGTTAGAGCAGTATCTGACGCAACCGAGCCAGTCTCGCCTCATGGACCGTTGGGCCGAAGGGATTTTGTTAACGATGCACGAAATCACGCCCGCGTTGATGACGCCCATCCCTGCTGACGATGTGCTCGACGAGTATATGCTCGCGGCGACGTTAGCTCTCAACGAAATGATTTGTATGGGGGTCAATCAAGACTGGGCCACGCATGCGATTGGTCACGAAATCACCGCCTTAACGGGGTTGGCCCATGGGGCTTCGTTAGCCATCGTCTATCCAGCGCTCTTGCGTGTACGCTTTGGGCTCAAGCGTGCGAAATTAGCGCAGATGGGCGAACGCGTATTTGGCCTCAAGGGCGAAGAAACCCAAGTGGCTCAAGAAACCATTTGTGCGTTGGAAACGTGGTTCCGTCAGATGGGCTTAGCCACGCGTCTACCGGAAGCCAACATTGACGAATCGGTGGATCAAGAAATCGTACGTCGTTTTGACAAACGTCAGTGGAAGCTCGGTGAAGATCGTGCGATGAGTGTCGCCGCCATTCGTGATGTTTTGCGTACCGCCCGAATGCCCTACGAACTCTAGGGGTTATTTTAGCGGCGCCTTTGTAACAGAATTCTGAAGCCAAATTCCTATTGCTAAGGGATTTGGCTTCTTTTTTGCGCCTCACGTCGTTAAGGGTAAAGTCGCCTCTGCCTCGAAGAAGGGCTAAAAAGCGTTTCTCGAAAAAAGTCACTCCCTGCTCATTTCCCAATGAGTGTCGTTATGAGCGGTGCTGTTCACTGCAAAAACCACCCTCATTTGTCGATCTACTTCTATTTATATTCCGTAAAAATTTTAGGGCTTTATTTTATTTTTACCTTAAGGATTAAACCGAGCTTAATCCCATCAAATCCACAGGTTTTGTAAGGAATGTGTTTCATTTTCTTTCATTTCTACCTACCAAAGAATTATTGCCCTATCGATTTATCGCCTTTAAGATTTCCGCACGAACTTTGCAAAGTGTGTTTTAACCTTAAACTAACGGACTCCAAACAATGCTAACTGATGCACAAAAGGCCATTATTACGGCCACGGTTCCTGTTCTCCGAGAAAACGGTGTGGCTTTAACCAAGCACTTCTACAATCGCATGTTGACGCACAATCCTGAACTTCGTCAGATTTTCAGCATGACGCATCAGCGCACGGGCCATCAAGCGGGTGCTTTAGCTTCCGCGGTTTTAGCCTATGCGCAGAACATTGACAATTTAGCGGTTTTAGAACAAGCGGTGACGCACATTGCGCACAAGCATGTGTCGGTTGGCATTCGTGCGGAACACTATCCGATTGTGGGGCATCACTTAATCGAAAGTATTCGTGAAGTGTTGGGCGAAGCGGCCACGCCGGACATTATTGACGCGTGGAGTGCGGCTTATGCTCAGCTCGCTGACGTGTTCATCAATGCCGAAGCGCAGCTCTACAAAGATGCGACCTTAGCTCCCGGGGGTTGGTCGGGCTGGCGCTCGTTCGTGATCACGGAAAAGCGTCAAGAAACGGCTGATGTGGTGAGTTTCATTTTAAAGCCGGTGGACAACGGTCGTGTGATCGATGTGGTTCCGGGCCAGTATCTCTCGGTTCGCGTATACATCAAGGACGAAAACTTAGTCCAGCCGCGCCAGTATACGATTACGGAAGGCGCCGAAGATCATCTTCGCATTACCGTCAAGCACATTGCTGCTGAAGGTGACAAGCCCGAAGGCATGGTTTCGAAGACGCTCCATGGTGCAGAAGTGGGCACCGTTGTAGACCTGTCTCTTATACACATCTGACGCTGCC
>CAMYAA010000162.1 GCA_947253615.1 uncultured Sutterellaceae bacterium | reverse complement strand
TCGGCAGCGTCAGATGTGTATAAGAGACAGTGGTGGCCCATGAGCTCTCGCATCGGGTTCATATGAATCACTCGGCGGCGTTTTGGGCACAAGTGGAAGCATTCTGCCCAGCGTATCGTGAGCAAGAAGCGTATTTAAAAGGCTTTGTGATTAAAGACTTGCCCTTAGGGAAAGCATAGGGAAGAAAAAGGCACCGCTCGGGTGCCTTTTTTTGTAGGTTATTGAGCCTCGGGCTCAATGTTGGCCAAGGTGACAAAGTCCATCACACTCAGGACTTCGGCACGTGCGCCTGGATTGATACCGACGCTTTCGATTTGTGCTTGAGTGAGGCACTCCGAGAGAGCGTTGCGAATCGTTTTACGGCGTTGTTGGAAGGCGCTCGCGACGATCAGGCTAAAGCGTTCCATATTGACCGGGGGCAAGCTTTCCACGGGGCGTGGAATCATGCGCACGATAGAGCTCGTGACTTTAGGCGGGGGCACGAAGGCGCCCGGCGGCACATCAAAGAGTTTGTGCATCACGTAGCGATACTGGAGCATCACGGAGAGTCGGCCATAGGTTTTGGTGCCAGGGGCCGCCACCATACGATCCACCACTTCTTTTTGGAGCATGAAGTGTTGGTCGATGACGCGATGCGCCCCCTTCATTAAAGCGAATAAGAGGGGCGAGGAAATGTTATAAGGAAGGTTGCCGATGATACGTAAACGTTGACCTTCAAGGACACTGCCCCAATCGAGTTTGAGTGCGTCAGCTTCGATGAGGGTTAAGGCCTCGCTCGGGAATTGGGTACGCAAAAAGGCCGCTAAATCGCGGTCGATTTCCACGGCAGTTTCATGCCCCGCTGCTTCAATGACGTAACGCGTCAAAGCGGCTTGGCCCGGACCAATTTCAATGAGGTGGTCTTCGGGCTTAGGGTCAATGGAGCGAACGATGCGTTCAATCCAATGTTTGTCATGAAGAAAGTTTTGTCCGAAACGTTTACGGGCGTGATGACCCTCTAACCATTCTTGCGTCACTCTGAGCAATCCTTACGATAATCGATGTGCCTCATTGTACCTCGAGGCGGGGTTTGTTTTTACCCTAAAACGACGAAGGGAGTCAACTTAAAAAGGACTCCCTTCGAGAAAAATCGTTAAAAGACGAGTTAGGCCTTATTGGGCATGGGGCTGACTGACGTCTTCACGAATGTCTAAATAAGCCTCATCGCGCAATTTGCGTTCCCAGTCATAAGCGGCTTCCGCCAACTTCTTTTCACGCAAAGCTTGACGAGCGCGGATACGTAAACGTTCTGGCGAGCCATCTTTATCGACCTGACGACCTTCCACCTGGATGATGTGGTAGCCAAAAGGCGTGTGAATGATGGGCGAGATTTCTCCCGGCTTGAGGGCATTCATGGCTTTTTCGAATTCTGGAACGGTGTCCCCGGGTTCAACCCAACCCAAGTCACCGCCACGGGTAGCGGAACCGTCCACCGAATTTAAGCGAGCCATGGTGGCGAAATCGGCCTTACCGTCCACCAAACGTTGGCGGATTTCCGTAAGACGATGAATGACTTCGGCTTCTGGGGTAATGTCCGACGGGGTCATTAAGATATGGCGCACATGAGTGCGTTCCACGGGACCGGCGGACAATTTGTGTTCGATGCCGTCGCGCTTACCCAAGAGTTTCACGATATGCCAAGCATTGGCAGTTTGGTAAGCAAAGACGCTGCCCGTCTTCGCCTGGCCTTCGATGGCCTTCCAGACGTCGGTTGGCAATTTGTTCTTGACGCGCCAGCCCAAGTCCCCGCCCGAGAGGGCATCATCGGCCTTGGAGTAGCTCACCGCCAAAGTGTTGAAGTTTTCGCCTTTCTTAGCGAGACCTAAGATACGCTGAGCTTCTTTTTCCACTAAAGGCGCGTTAGCGGGTTGGTCAATCGGCAAGAGGATATGGGCGACGTGGTATTCCGTCGGATCTTCGCCGAGGAAGCCGGCTTGTTCCGCTAAGAAAGCATCGACTTCGCTTTCTGGAATGGTGATTTTGGAATCGACTTCGCGTTCACGCAAACGTTGCGTGATGATTTGGTGGCGAATATCTTCACGGAATGCGCTAAAGGGCACGCCGTCTTGATGGAGGTGTTCGCGCAATTGAGCCACGGTCAATTTATTTTGAGCGGCGATTTGCTCAATGGTTGCGTTCACGACGCCGTCGTCGATACGGATACCAGTTTCGTTAGCGCGCTGCAAAATGGTGTGTTCCGTGATCAAACGGTCCAAGACCTGGCGGCGCAATTCACCCATCGGGGGCAATTCAAGATTTTGACGGCGCAAATCCATGGCGACGGTATGCACACGTTCTTCGAGCTCACGCTCCGTGATGACGTCGTTATTGACCACGGCCACGATGCGGTCTAAATCTTGTTCGTGGGCCGGAGCACTCACAGCCGTTTCTTGCGCAAGGTTTTCGGCCATCACGAGGGAGGAGCCGCCCAAGAAGGGGAGACTTGCTAGTACAAACGTAATGGTCTTTAAATTATTCATAGTAGTCATATTGTCCTAAACGTTCAGGATAAGCGGTCGCTGATTGGTATCCTGCGATGTTACGTTGAAGCTCTCGAATAGGGCTTGTGCCAATACTACCCAAGCCCGAGAGTTCAAGTTGGAAGAAGAAGCTAGTTTCTTTCTTATTACTCGCGGTGTTGTAACGCTGTGCAACAAAACGCATTGTCCAGCAGTCATGGATATATTCTAAGCCACCGAGCACTTCAATCGCATTGCGATTGTTCAGAGAGTAGTTATAACGCATTAATGCGTAGAGTTTGCTCGTTAAAGGCCACTGAACCGAGAAGTCGATTTGTTTGATGTGGTCATCATCGATGGAATCACGTTTTAACGAACGCGGGGTGCCCGGATCGTTAAAGCGGTAAAAGAGCCCAATGGCCGACATGGGGCGAGGACGCCAAAGCATACCCGCGTTAAATTTCACCAAACGACGACTCTTCGCAGCGTATTGCGCGGTCCCATTGACCGTTAAGTTATGTGGCAAGTGTGCACTCACCCCGGCTAACAAGTCACTACGGCCCGTTTTATACGTGGTCCCTGGGGATTGCGGGTCAATGTTTTGATCACGTAAGTGGTAGCGCTGACCAATACTCGCGCGTAAAAGTTCGAGCCCCGTTTCATTGTCAAAGACTTTCGTGGTCAAGATCGTGGAGATCTGGTTGGATTCGTTAACGGGGTCCAAGCCCGAGAAGCTGTTGGTCATGAAAAGCGGCGCATAACTTAAGTCCGCTAACGTCGAATCAAAGAAGGGCAAGCCCGAGAGGTTGCGATTGGGCGACCAGGCATAGTAAATGCTCGGTTCTAAGGTCTGACGGACCGAACGGCTAAAGAGATGGGTTTGACGTTCAAAGATTAAGCCCGTATCGAGACTCAACGAAGGCAAATCCAAGTGTGGCGTTTTGTTCGTGAGTTTGGAGGAGCGTTCCAAGTGGCGTAATGAGTACCAACTCCCCAACCACGATACGCGGGGGAAGATGTACCAACTCGGCGCTAACAAGGGGTAGGACACACTTTGTTGAACAATGGTGCGATCCCCGTCCACGCGATCGTCACTCTTGAAGCGAGCCACGTCGAGTAAGGTTCGGAATTCAAAGCCGTTCCAGTTCCCGATATGGATATTGCTTTGCCAATGAGGAATACGTTCATAAGGCTTGTAGTAGTCAATGCCTTTGACTTTTAACGTTTGGTTTTTGTTGACCGAGAGGGTCGTATCCCAATAGACGTCGTTATAACTTAAACGGTAGTCCTGAGGAAGAATCGACTGACTTGTTTCGCGAATATTGGTTGAGAAGTCGTTGAGGAATTCATCATCGGAGACGCGGTTGTAGTCCATACTCGCGGCAAATTTCCCTTGGGCATATTGCGCTTGAGTGCTAATGCCATGGCGTTGTTCTTTGGTGATGCGATCGTACGGAATGTAGTCCGCTTGCACTTCGGCATTGAAGTGGTTGTAGAGAACACGCGCATCATTTTGCAACAAGACCCCACGTTTGGACATGACACGCGGTGTTAAGGTGTAGTCGTAGTTAGGGGCCAAGTTGAAGTAATAAGGAACAGAGACGTCGATACCACGTGAGGAACTCATGCCAAAGGAGGGCGTTAAGAGCCCCGAGC
>CAMYAA010000161.1 GCA_947253615.1 uncultured Sutterellaceae bacterium | reverse complement strand
CAGCGTGAAATGACGCCTCCCGAACCTGAGGAGGTCGAAGACGAAGACGGTGACATTGACTTTGCCATAGACAATGACGAGGAGTATCGACGTTGTGAATTGGTCATCAATTTGCCGCGAGATTGGTTATTAACGCCCGAAGCTCTCAAGGATCCGAAATGGCGTTGGCCAATAACGGAGATGCTCAACGTCGCTCATGCGCCGCTTAAGGATCCTACGGCCTTTGTGGATTCGGACGATCTCTTTTGGGACGAGGATATTCCGGGTGCGCCCTCAGGGATGCACGGTATGCTGCTACTCTATCCAGCAGTATTTGGGGAGGCGTCCTTTTTTTGTCGAGTCACCCAACGCGAAATGGTCTCGTTTTTTCAACTGATTGCCTTATATAAAGAAGAAGTTGATTTAATGGGTGAAGAGGGACTTGATGCCCTGATTGACGTGACATCGGACGATGAGTTTGAAGTGATTGTTCCGAATCGTCCCAATGCGGTGACCGAGCCTCAACTCGTCTTTAGTGATGCTTGTGAAATTGATCACGTTCGCTATCACTGGAGACGCATCGAGGCGGCAGGATCGAAGATTGACCCTCGTGAAGGGTTAAATCCGTTGGCGTTTTTCTTAGGCTGGGCCATGGAACGGGATCGATTGAGTTTGCCGTTTATCGCTCAACACCGTGACGTGATTGAAGCGTACAAGAAGGGCGAGTTGACGGATCTGCGAGATTTTATCGCGAACGAACTTAACTCGGCGATTCTTATCAACGTCTTTGACTCGTTTGGCGCGGAGTTTGCGTGCTGGTACGATCAAAACGATCGATCCAATCCGTATATATTCGTGCGTGATTTGCGTCAAATTGCGATTAAGACTTGTGGACTCACGCATTTTGATTCGGTTCAAGAAGAGGCCGCGGCCTATCTGAGACTGCCCGTGTGTCGAGAAACGCAAAAAGCGGTGAATCAAATCATCGATAAGCGCTACAAACGTTTTCTTCAACTTGAAGATCCTGTGGGTCCTCAACTCGTGACGGTTAAGCATGGCCCTTCACCCATTGCAGATTGGTCAGGGCCTGGGCTTTGTTGGAGTTCGGAACGTATTGCAGAAGATGGTTGTCGTGCTGCATTCATGCGACGCCGCTCAGTCAAGCGCGAGAATGAAGCGTGGGAATCGGGATGGCTCATTGCGGCTTGGGACGAGGTAGAAACCTATGGGGAAGAGAACTATCCGCTTCACTGTGGTTTCTATGATATTCGTGAGATTGCGGCCATTGATCCGTCGATCGTTCCGTATTTAGAGTTGCCCCCAGGCACTTGTTTAGCAAGACAACCCGACGGTGATTGGCAAGTCGTGGAAGAGGTCGATGGAAAAGTCGAGTGCATTGAAGCCTCTTAAATACCCTCGTGTGAGGAGTTCACCCTCGCTCGCATGATGATAAAAGCTTTCCTGGTGAAGACGAGGCAAGGCGCGATGACGCATTTCCAGGAAACTGTTGATGAAGACGGTGTCATCACCTCTAAAACCATTGCAGTTTCCTATAGCCGCCAGGGGCACTGATTCACTCAGCATTTAGATTAACCTTTAGGGTCGACACCGTGCATAAATTTAAAAAGGTATTAAATGGAATACGATTTTCAAGCGATACAAGAGGTTTTAAATAGCTGTCGTCCTATAGACCAGAGAATATCTAAAAGTATTCAAGAAGACTTGCTGTTGCGCTTCACCCAAGAGTCAAACGCCATTGAAGGAAACTCGCTAACAATATTAGAGACCAAGGTGTTGTTAGAGTTTGGACTTATCGCTAAGGGGAAGCCGTTAAAGGATCATATTGAAATTCAAAACCATCAATATGCAGTTGACTATTTAAACTTGTTGCTTGAGAAAAAGGAACCTTTAAAAGAAGCTGATCTTAAAAACTTTAATGCCATTCTTTTGAAGCGAACGGATGAAGAGAGCGAATCAGGAAGATATCGTTCTTCCAGGGTGATTATTTCGGGTGCCAATCATAGACCACTAGATCCACTGCATGTTGCAGAAGCAATGCGGGATTTGGTTGAACAATACAATCAAGAAATTAAAGACCTGAGAGGGATAGATATCGTTAAACGTATTGCTCGGCTTCATGCCAACTTCGTCGCTATTCATCCTTTTATCGACGGCAATGGGCGTACTGGTCGACTATTGATGAATTTAGAATTACAAAAACACGGCTTCCCATTAGTCATTTTGTCGAAACAAGATAGATCGGATTATTACGACGCTTTAGCGTTGGCGGATCAGCATCACTACGAAAGTATTGAAGAGATGATCGTCAAAGAAGTTGTTAAAACTTCAATTTTCATTTTGGGAATAATCGACGGAAAGTGGATGGATCGTTACCGTTCATCCTCGCTCGCATAAGTAGAAATCCTCACATCATCAAAGAGAAATCTCGGGCATAGTTAATTCTGCAACTTTGTAAGTCTATATTACAAAGCAAGTAATCTTAACTTCTTAAAGAAGGAAATGGCCCATGAAACGTTTCTCTTTAGTTATCTTTTAGACCCTTTTCTTCGAGTTTGATCACATTAGGCCTCGCCATGACCGAGGCCTTTTTAGTTTGTGGAGGGACGTCGTGTCCAAACAACAAGGGGTATTGGCGCTAGTGTGTGCTGTCGTGTTAACGGGGTGTTCAAGTACGGGGCCGCTTTTTAAGGGGTTGCCTCCAATTCCTGAGAAACAAGCGCAACTCGTGTATTTTCGGCCGCACAATATTTGGAATGCATGGCATGACTTAGATTTGTCAGAAAATGGGGAGCGTCTATGTGCGATGTCTGATCAGAGCTATTTCGTGCATAACGTGGATCCAGGGACGCTCGTTGTCTCCTGTGAGCCGCATTGGTATTCCGATGGGAGAAAACGTTTATGGTTAAATCCTGGGGAGCGTTGGTTCATTAAAATGATGTTTGGAAATTTCTCTGGACCGTCAGTGCATCCCGTGCTGAAGTTTGCGACTGAAGAAGAGGCGATGTCGCATCTTAAGTACTGTCGTGCGGTGCCGATGATTGATCCCGATTTTGATAAGAAGGCCCGTGAGCGTCGAGCAAAAGAACCGCCCGGACCGACCTTGTCACAAAAAGTCTTTCACTGCTTGTATGTCCCACACTGTGCCTATTAAAGTATGAGGTGAGGAACACTCAAGAATCGAGGTGGGTGATGCGAGTAACGTTTTTAAAAAGCCAAGCCAGGGTGAGTCATCGTTTGAGAACGGGCGTGACGCGTAGGGTATTGTTTCTCGCGGGGGCCGTGAGTCTTCTTACCCTCGTTGGGTGTGCACCCACGGGCCCTCGATTTGTGGGGCTTGCGGACGTTCCTCCTGAGGGCGCCTTAATCTACTATGTGCGAAGCCCTGAGGTGGTGGGCTCAGGCGTACGATATCGGATTTTTGAAAATGGCGTCCCGCTATATCGCACGGCACCCGCTCGGTATTTTGTTCATGCGACGACGCCCGGCCTCAAGGTGATTGAAGCGAGTACAGAAACGACGACCAAGCTTGTCCTCTATGTGCAAAAAGGGGAGCGCTATTTTGTGGAGACCGAACTAAAAACGGGAGGCTTTATCGCGCGGCCTGATTTGCGTCAAATCACTGAAAGTGAAGCGTTACCGCTTTTGCGCGAAGCCTACGAGGCGGAACCTGAAACCCCTTAAACACACTCAATGCTCTGAACGTTTTAAACTCACAGCCTTAACCATCTTTCATGGTCTCTTTTGAAATGACGCATCGCCAGGCAACACACGATTGGCTTCGTGGCCAATCGCTCCTTTTGAGTGCGCGCTTTTTTGACGAAGCGCGAATTAATGTGGGCTCTCATCCAGGGGAGCAACCCTTGTGGTGTGTACGTTTTGAAAAGGCTCGGTTTGAGACAACACTCGAGGAACGACTCGATCAATTAGGGGTCCATCGTCAAAATCGATTTAAAACCTCGTTTGCTCGAGAGCTAGCTACCCGCATAGGAAACCGCTGGGAGCGGCTGCTCGCCCCCGAAATGCTTATCTCGGTCATTCAAACTCAAGAGGATCTCGACCCAGCCCCCCCCCACACTAACGCCCACACGAATCCTAATGACGAAGCCCTGATGGTGATCCTCTGTGACTCTGTCTCTTATACACATCTGACGCTGCCGACGATATGCAGTGTGTAGATC
>CAMYAA010000160.1 GCA_947253615.1 uncultured Sutterellaceae bacterium | reverse complement strand
ATCTACACACTGCATATCGTCGGCAGCGTCAGATGTGTATAAGAGACAGGGTCTTCACCCACGTGATATGGACCGCGTAAATCGCGTCATGCGCCGCCTGACCGACGCGGGCAACACCTTGGTGGTGGTTGAACACGATCCCCAAGTCATGCTCGCTGGACAGCGTCTCTTGGAGTTAGGTCCAGGGGCTGGGGTCCACGGGGGTGAGATTGTCTTCAATGGCACCACCCGTGAAGCGCTGAAAGCCGATACCTTAACGGGGAGCTATCTCTCGGGACGCTTAAAGATTGAACGTAAACGCAAACGCATTAATCCCCAACAAGCCATCGTTATCGAAGGGGCTCGCCATAACAACCTCAAAAATGTGACCGCGCGCTTCCCACTCGGTGGCCTCATTGCAGTCGCTGGGGTCTCAGGCTCTGGGAAATCCTCCCTCATTGGGGATATTCTCGTTCCTCTCTTTACCAAAACGCAAAAACTCGCAGGCGCCTTTGATCGCGTACGCTGGCCCGGTAAAACCAAACCGAACCTCGTCTATATGGACCAAGCCTCGGTGGGGCAAACCTCTCGCGGTACACCCGTGAGTTATCTGGGCATTTTTGATCTCATTCGAGCCCTTTTTGCCAACGCCAATCCCGCTTTTAATAGCCGTGACTTCTCATTCAACAGTGGGGAAGGACGCTGCCCGACCTGTAAAGGCTCGGGATATGAAGAAATTTCCATGCAGTTCTTATCGGACATTCGTTTACCTTGTCCGACATGCCACGGTACGCGCTACCGCCCCGAAGTTTTAAAGGCAAGCATTAGCTTAAAAGGGGGCAAACAATACAACATCGCCGAGGTGCTCGATTTAACGGTCGACGAGGCCATTAAAGCCTTTGAAGACAACGCACATATCTCTTGGCAATTAAAGACGTTGCGTCACGTCGCGCTCGGCCATATCAAACTCGGGCAAAGCCTCAATACGCTCTCCAATGGCGAACTGCAACGCTTGAAAGTGGCCTATTACGTCAACGAGGCCCTGCGTAATCTCAGTATGGAAAAAACGGTATTCGTCTTTGACGAACCGACCACGGGCCTGCACTTTAACGACGTAAGCGCATTACTCAATGTCTTCTCCTTCTTGGTGGAGAAAGGCCATACCGTCATTGCCATTGAGCACAATCTCGACATTTTAAACAATGCGGATTGGATTCTTGAGCTCGGTCCTGACGCCGGCGACAACGGCGGTGAAATCGTCTTTGAAGGGACGCCCGATGAAATTGTTACTGAGGAAGCCTCGCCCACGGGCAAAGCCCTCCTCGCGTGGCGCCATGTCTTAACCCATCAAGGGCAAGAAGACGACTTCTTTAATTTACCGCCCTTAAAAACGGCACCCTATCGTGCGGATCAAGCGGCCATTGAAGTTCATAAAGCCAATGAGCACAACCTCAAAAACCTCAGTGTCAATATCCCACGTGAAAAGTTCTCCGTCATCACGGGACCGTCGGGCTCCGGCAAGTCCACATTAGCGTTTGATTTAATCTTTGCGGAAGGGCAACGTCGCTATTTGGAAAGCTTGAACGCTTATGCACGTTCCATGGTGCAAACCCCGCCCATCCCCGATGTGGAAAGTATTCGTGGCATTCCTCCCACGGTGGCGATTTCCCAGCGCACCTCTCGCGGAGGCATGCGCTCAACGGTCGCCACCATGAGTGAAATTTGGCATTTCTTGCGTTTAATTTACGAAAAATTAGGCACGCAATATTGCCCCGATTGTCATGTGCCCGTCAGTAATCAAAGTGTACAAAGCATTAAGGATGACTTACTGACTCGGTATAAATGGCAAGACGTCAACTTTTTTGCGCCCACAGCACGTCGTAAAAAAGGGGGCTTTGCCACAGAACTCGCCCAATATAAGAGCGCTGGGTACCTCTACGCGCAAATTGACGGCGTGATCTATGATCTCAAAGAGCCCTTGCCCACACTCGATATCCATACCGAACATGACATCAATGTGTACATCGGGCACGTCACCATTGACGAAAACAATCCACAACTCGACAAGTTGCTCGAACGCGCACTCGAAGTGGGAAACAAACATTTATTGGTCACGGCCGAAGCGTTGAAACTCGTTCATCAAGACAAAACTGCCATTCATTGGCATTTATACGCCTTAGATAACGTCTGTCCGCAATGTGATAAGAGCTTCCCACCCTTATCCACCAAGAGCTTTTCCTACAACTCCACGGCTGGGGCGTGTTTAACCTGCTCGGGCTACGGGGTCATCACCAAAGCGCTTGAAAAGGCCCAAAAGCTCAATGAAGACTTCGATACTGAGCTCTCTAAAGAGGCACTCACTGGCAAACAAGACGACTGGGAAACGTGTCCCGAATGCCAAGGCGCACGTCTTAATGCCCAATCTCGATCGGTCCTCTGGAAAGACAAAGCAATCTGCGATATTGGTCGCATGACCATTCGTGAGTGCCAGGCCTTCTTTGAAGAGGTCTCCCTCACACAACGCGAAACCCTCATCATTAAGGACGTGATCACCGAAATTCAAACGCGATTGAAATTCTTGATGACCGTGGGGCTCGACTACATGCAACTCGAACGCGGTGCCCCGACCCTCTCGGGCGGGGAGGCTCAGCGTATCCGTTTAGCAGCTCAGCTCGGCAGTAACCTCAAAGGGGCCTGTTATATTCTCGACGAACCCACCATTGGGCTTCATCCTCGAGACAACGCCATGCTTCTTAACGCCATTGAGATGCTGACGCACAAAGGCAATACGTTATTGGTTGTCGAACACGACGAGGAAACGATTCGTCGTGCAGAGCACATCATTGATATTGGTCCTGGCGCAGGGATCCGAGGCGGCGAGCTCGTGGCTCAAGGCTCCCTTGAAGACATTGAAAAAGCCGAACGCTCAAGCACGGGTTACTATCTCAAACACCCGCTCTCCCACACGGGGATTCCTGAGCATACGTTTGATGCCAACAACGATTCGCACTTAACCGTCAAGGGACTTCGTTACCATAACGTCAATGTCAAAAGCCTAGATATCCCCCTGAACGCGCTCACGGTCATTACCGGCGTTTCAGGCTCGGGCAAGTCAACGTTGACGAATGATATTCTTTTCGAGAACCTCGCCCATGTCAGTACGCTCAAGCGTGGTGAAACGCCTCAATGGCGTCATTGCGAAGGGATCGACGGTACCGAACGCTTTAAGCGCGTGCTTCAAGTGGATCAGTCCCCGATTGGGAAAACCTCACGCTCTTGCCCAGCCACGTACATCGGGTTTATGAATGCGATTCGTGACCTCTTTGCGCAAAGCACCGAAGCACAAATTCGTGGCTATACCCCACAACACTTCTCCTTTAATTTGGAAGGCGGATGCCCAGAGTGTCACGGGGTTGGGTATAAAACCATTGAAATGTCGTTCATGCCCGACGTGAAAGTCGAATGTGAAACGTGTCATGGCGCCCGTTATAAAGAAGAAGTGCTTGATGTCACCTGGAATCAAAAGAACATCGCGGAAATTCTCCAGATGGAAGTCGACGATGCCGTCACCTTCTTCGAAAACATTCCAGCCATTGCTCATCCGGTGAAATTACTCCAGGATGTGGGGTTGGGCTATCTCACGCTCGGTCAAATTTCCTCGACCCTATCAGGGGGCGAAGCACAACGCATCAAATTGATCACGGAACTCGCGAAAGTTCGTGAAATTGATGATCCGAAAAAGCCGAAGAAAACGAACCTTGAGAAAACCCAAACCATCTATATTCTCGACGAACCTACCGTTGGGCTTCACATGGGCGACGTCAACCGCTTGATTAAAGTCCTAAAGCGACTCGTCAAAGCTGGCAACACCGTCATTGTGGTTGAACACAATTTAGACCTGATTGCCGAAGCGGATTGGGTCATTGATATGGGCCCAGAAGGTGGGCAAGCAGGTGGACGCGTGGTCGGTGAAGGTACCCCTAAGGCGCTTGCTCGAAAAGCCACCCCCACGGGTAAAGCGCTTAAACAGTTCCTCAAGGAACACGCATAATGCAAAAAAGGCGATATCAACCACCGATATCGCCTTTTCTTATGTCTTGTTGGGTTTAGCTATCGCCGCTCAACCCACCATAGGGCGAGCGCCGCGATGATGAGCATGAACACCGTCGGTATCAAGCTCATCACAATCGGAGACCTGTCTCTTATACACATCTCCGAGCCCACGAG
>CAMYAA010000159.1 GCA_947253615.1 uncultured Sutterellaceae bacterium | reverse complement strand
GGCTAACACCACGCGCGTGAGTTCACCCGCACTTTCGAGCGGAATATGCGCAGCCAATTCCCCCGCATAACGAAAGGCTAAAATCAGCCCCAACACCCAGCCAACAATGGCCAAGACTTCACTAATAACGCCGCGCCAAAGACCGATTAAAACGGAGATCACTACAATGGCGATAATGACATAATCGAGTTCATTCATACAAAAAATTGACTTGTTTTTAGGGTTATTCTTAAACGATTACGAGGCTTGTTGAATCGCGGGATTTTTCATCACCGCATTATTCATTAACGTGTCACGCGCTTTTTCAGCACTGCCGCGGGTTTTAAACGGCCCCACGCGCACACGCCAAATCGTGCCCCCGGTTTGATCTAAACGTTCTTTATAGGCAGGCAGACGATATTTGCGATTGAGTTCATTAATCTTTTCGTCAGCCTTTAATTCCGAACTCGTGGCCATCAACTGAATGAAAAATCCCTTCACATTCTTCGCTTCGGGCACGCGAGGCGGAATCGTATTCATGCGATCGATCTCAGCCTTCGCCGCTTTGGCGCGCGGGGCTTGATCCACTTGCGCCAACATGTCCCCTAAGGGGTCGGCACTCGCCTTATTCGCCTTGGGCTTATCCTCGGCCGGGGCACGCTTAGCGGCCACGTCCTTACTCGCCTTATCCTCCGTCCCCGACTTCGCCGAGGGCTTCGTCGCGCTCACGTCTTTGTCTTTCGAGCTCAAGGCTTTCTTATCGACGGACTTCTCGGCCACCGCGTTTGCGCTCGTCGAAACGGGCTCCGCCGCCACCGGCGTAGGTGGTGGGGTCACGGGTTCAAGTAAAGCCACGGGACCCGCTTCTTTGGGCGGAATGCTCGAATCAATGGGTAAACGCTCTTGGGCCGTTTCGTCATCTAAGAAGAAAGGCGCCACAAACACACACCCCAACAGTAAAACCGCTGCCCCAATCATGCGATGACGCATTTTTTGGCGCGCCACCATCGTTGCTTCAGTCACCATGGATTTTTCGTGCTTCGCTTCTTCTTGCATACGGAATTGCTTAGCACTGACTTCAAGGGGTACCGCATCCTCCAGGGTTTGCGGACGTTCTTCTTCCTCTTCCACGGGAATGGGGCGAATATCAGCACGCACCGTGCGTAACGGAATCGAGCCCTCGCCACGGGAGAAACTTTCTTTGGGCGAGCTCGGTGCCACTAATGGATCGGCCACGGGCGGCGTTAATTTGCCACGAACGTTCGTCGTCGTATCGGGCTCTGAGGCTTCGCCCAATTTGGGCGGAACGCTCTCTTCGAGCACCGGTTCATTTTTCTCGGGGTACGCTAAGCGTTCACCCTCGCCCTGTGTTGCACTCTCACGAGTACTCCCCGAGGGTTGAAGGCTCGGGGGCGTTAACGAAGAGGCACTCGCTTCATGCTCATGCGAACGAAGGCCGTCGGAGGCCGAGGGCATCGGTTCACTCGGCGTAACCAACGTGGGTTCATCAGGCTCTTGCGGACAAACAATGGGATTATCTTGATCATTGGCGTTGATCACTGTGGGTTCAACGCGCGCAGGGCGTTCACCCTCGTCTTTTGGGGTTTTCTTAAAGGGATTACGAAACCACATGGACACTCCTTTGGGCCTTCAACAGGCTTTACCCTCGATTCACCCGAGGAAAAAACTCTTGAAGGCGGTTCAACGTCATTCTCTTTTAGCGGATTGGGTCAGGATCCTTCTCCATGGCCTTCAAGGCCTCTTCGACGGTCACGAAGGAACCAAATATCACTATTTTAACCTGCTTACCCTCGCGAGAGGCGCGGTAAGCGAGCGCTTCCTGTAACGCCTCGTTCATGCTCGGACTACACGTCATTTGATGCGGTGCAATGCCCGCTTCTAAACCGCACGCGTAGAGTTCGCTCGCCTTACCCCCACGATCCGTGGGTAAGTCCACTAAGACCCAGTGCGAGAATCGCGAGGCCAAGATGTTCATCACGCCTTGACGGTCTTTATCTTTGAGCATACCGCAAAGGGCAATGAGCTCATAACCCTCGTCAGCCAAGGCCTTTAAATTGCCTTCGAGCACTTGGGCGGCATGGGGGTTGTGCCCCACGTCAATAATGCATTGAGCACCGTGATAGTCACGCGGCTCAAAGCGCCCCGTCAAACGCGCGGACTTTAAACCCTCAACAATGGCCATGGGGCCCACGGCACAACGCGATTGAAGCGCTTCAATCGTGGCAATCACACCCGAGGCGTTTTGATACTGATTGCGTCCCCCTAAAGCGGGCGCGGGTAAGCTTTCGTAGCCTCGCACCGGACCCACCCAGTCCCAGGTCCCGTCCAAATGAATGGAGGCGTGGAAGTCTTTATCGAAGAAAATCCCTTGGGCCCCAATCTTCTGAACGTAGTCCACCAACGAATGTGGGGGCTCAGGGTCCACACAAATGGCAGGACACCCGGCTCGATAAATCGGGGCTTTTTCGGCGCCAATGGCTTCACGCGTGTCGCCCAAAAAGCCCACATGATCAATCCCCACGGTCACGACAACCGCCGCATTGGAATCAATCACATTGGTGGCATCGAGGCGTCCCCCTAAGCCCACTTCCAAAATAATCACTTCGCTACGACGCGCTTTGAAAATGAGGAAAAAGGCCAATAAGGTGTATTCGAAAAAGCTCAAGGTCATTTCACCACGGGCTTTTTCAACCTCACAAAACGCTTGAATTAACGAGGCTTCATCCACAACCTCGCCATCCAAACGACAACGTTCACGAAAGTCCAATAAGTGTGGAGACGTATGCAACGCCGTGGAATACCCTGCGGCTCGATAAATCGACTCGAGCATCGTCACCGTGGAGCCCTTTCCATTGGTGCCGCCCACCGTAATGACGGTTTGTTCGGAAAAATCAATCCCCAAACGCAAGACCATCGTTTGCATGCGCGAGAGCCCTAAATCGATCTTTTGCGCATGCAAGTAATAAAGATAGTCCAACCAGGCCGTTAACGACCCTTGGGGACCTGGACACGGTAAGGATCCCAACGATCCTTCAACGGTAGGTTTATGAATACTCATCAAACACAAAAAGGTCGATCAAGTGAGGAGACCATGCTTTCACTTTTGTCGACCTTTTTCCTTTTCAAAAAAAATGAATTCGAAATCGAAGGCGGCCACAGACCCTAAGAGGCAACGGGCGCTTTCTTCATTAATAAACGCGTCAAAACGGAAATTTCCGAACGCAAATTCCGACGATCGGCAATCATATCCACTTGACCTTTTTCCAATAAAAATTCCGCACGCTGGAAGCCCTCAGGGAGCTTTTCACGCACCGTCTGTTCAATCACTCGCGGACCCGCAAAGCCCACCAAGGCCCCGGGTTCAGCAATCACCACGTCACCTAAGAAGGCAAACGAGGCCGAAACCCCACCCATGGTTGGATCGGTTAATACCGAAATAAACGGACACCCAGCTTTGGCTAAACGCGCAATGGCCGCACTTGTTTTGGCCATCTGTAAGAGCGAGAAAAGGCCTTCTTGCATACGCGCACCGCCCGAAGCGGCAAAGCAGACAAAGGGCGCCTTCAAACGAATGGCCTCATCGACCCCGCGCGAGAAACGTTCACCCACGACGCTCCCCATCGAGCCGCCCATAAAGCGGAATTCAAAGGCCGCCGCCACGATGGGCTCAGCGCGCAAGGCGCCTTTCATCACGACAAGCGCGTCGGATTCACCTGAACTCGCTTCGTACTGTTGATGGCGCTTGGGGTAAGGCTTAGAGTCCACAAACGATAACGGATCTTGCGCGCGGATGTTTTCACCGATTTCAACGGCACTGTCTTGATCCAAGAACGCTAATAAACGTTCACGCGCCGCAATACGATGGTGGTACCCACACTTGGGACACACGCGTAAGCTCGAGCGAAGTTCGTCCGTGTAGATGGCTTCATCGCAGCCTGGACATTTCGTCCAGACACCTTCGGGCACCGGACTTTGCTTCACTTCTTTGTCGTTACGCTTAATCTTAGGAAGAATATGGGTTAACCAACTCATAACGTTGTCGTTTTAAAAAAAGAGAGAAAAAAGGACACTGAGCACCATTATAGGCGTTTTGGACCGTTATCCGCCCATCCAAAAGGACTCACGGAATAGGGCTCCAAGGGGCAATCAACATAACGCACCCTGTCTCTTATACACATCTCCGAGCCCACGAGACCGTACTAGATCTCGTAT
>CAMYAA010000158.1 GCA_947253615.1 uncultured Sutterellaceae bacterium | reverse complement strand
AAGCGCCTGAAGCCACGAAGGACGAAAAAGCCGCGAAGCCCGCAAAGGCTAAAAAGGCAACGAAAACCAAGGCTCAGAAGGCTGAGGTAGCTTCGCCCGAACTCGCGCTTGACGATTCTGATGCGAAGGTTGAAGAGACCAAAGCAACGAAGTCGAGCAAAAAGTCAAAGAAGGCGGAGTCAAAGGATGAAGCCGCGAAGGCGCCCAAGGCGAAGAAATCCACGTCGAAAAAGGCAACGAAGAAGGCGCCTAAGGATGACTTAGGGGACGAGGACGAAGATGCCGACTTTGATGATTCCGACGACTTGGATGCGGATATCTCTTTTGATGACGACACGGACGACTACGGGGAAGAAATCCCTGAGGACATTGATGATGTTGATGTCGACGATGTTGAGGAAGAAGAGGAAACGCCAGAGCCGACGAAGTGTTCGAAGAAAAAGTCTAAGAAGACGGCTCGTGAAAAGTTGTTAGCTTACGACGATAAGGAAGAGTCCAACGAAGAGCGTCGTTCCAAGCTCTATACGTTAATTCGTATGGGTAAAGAACGCGGCTATGTGACGACGGGGGATATCACCGATAACCTGCCGAGTAACTTAGTGGACGATGACGCCATTGAGTCGGTCGTGTCGCTCTTAAATAGCATGAACATCCAGGTGTTTGATCAAACGCCGGATGACGATACGCTTCAGTCCTTGAGTTCCGAAGCGGTCGTGAGCGATGACGATGTGGACGAAGATGCCGAAGCGGTCTTGTCGAGCGTGGATGGTGAATTAGGTCGTACGACTGACCCAGTGCGTATTTATATGCGTGAAATGGGCTCGGTTAACCTTTTGAGCCGTCAGGGAGAAATTGAAATCTCCAAGCGTATCGAAGAAGGCTTGAAGCACATGGTCTTAGCGATCTCGCGTTGTCCTGTGACGGTGGAAGCCTTATTGGGCTTTGCCAATGAAATTCGTGAAGGCACGTTAAATATTGATGACGTGGTGGACGGGATTTTAGAGACGGACGATGTGGGTTCGGTCATTGGTCATGCCAAGGACGAAACGGACATGGGGGCTTCGGCGATGACCGCAGGTCAGCTCGAAGATTTACGTGATCGTTGTTTGGTGATCTTTGACAAGGTGGGTGAACATTTTGCCGCCTTGAAGAAGGAAATTGCCAAGAACGGTTATGACTCTCCGAAGTTAGTGGGCATCAAGGACGAGATTCAAAACGACTTGATGAGCATTCGCTTTACGGCTAAGACGGCGGATCGCTTATGTGACTTAATGCGTAGCGCTGTGGATCGTGTGAAGGATTTGGAAAAATCCATGTATCACGAACTCGTGCGTCGTTTAGGGATGGATCGTCAGTACTTCATGGACAACTTCATGAAGCGTATGACGGATCCGGCCTGGCTTGACGAGTTACGCTCGAAGTTACCGGGCAAGGAAGAGCATTTTGATCACTTATTGCCGACGTTGATGGAAGATCAACGCCACATTCTCGATATTCAGAAAGAGTGCTACAGCTCGATTGAAGAACTCTTTGAAGTGTATCGTCAGATGGCAACGGGTGAAGCCAAGGCTCGTGTGGCCAAGCGCGAAATGACCGAAGCGAACTTACGTTTGGTGATTTCGATTGCGAAGAAGTACACCAATCGTGGATTGCAGTTCTTGGACTTGATTCAAGAAGGTAACGTGGGCTTGATGAAAGCGGTGGATAAATTTGAATATCGCCGTGGGTACAAGTTCTCGACCTATGCGACCTGGTGGATTCGTCAGGCCATTACGCGTTCGATTGCCGACCAAGCGCGTACGATTCGTATTCCGGTACACATGATTGAAACGATCAATCGCATGAACCGTATTACGCGTCAAATCTTACAGGAACGTGGGGTTGAACCCGATTCTCGTGAGTTGGCACGTTTGATGGAAATGCCTGAAGACAAGATCAATCGTATTATGAAGATTGCCAAGGAACCGATCTCCATGGAAACGCCGATTGGCGACGATGAAGATTCGCACTTGGGCGACTTTATTGAAGATACCAATACGATGACGCCTTCGGAAGCGATCCAGAGCACGAGTTTGAGCGATGCGATTCGTCAAGTGTTAAATAGCTTGACCCCGCGTGAAGCCAAGGTCATCTATATGCGCTTTGGGATCGATATGGATCAAGAGCACACGTTAGAAGAGGTGGGTAAGCAATTTGATGTGACCCGCGAACGTATTCGTCAGATTGAAACGAAGGCGATTCGTAAGTTACGTCACCCGTCTCGCTCTGAAAAATTAAAGAGCTACGTGGAGCCCGACGACAAGGATTAATATCGATTCTGGCTAGTGCGTCCATGCTTAGAGGCATCCTTTCGAAAGAGGGGGTGCCTTTTTGCTGGGCTTCTCATGGGTGTGTGCAAGGCTTTCCCTTATCACGGGGTTAGTGTTGGGATAAAGCCCAATCCCTAGTGGCTAGAGTGATTAACGAATCGCCACGAATTTTTTCACGATTCTCGATAACAAAAGGTGCCTCTCGTTATACATCGAGGAACGGCTCTGTTATACTGAACGCCTTTTTTCAGTTGGACAATACGTCGCAGCGAGACGGGTGAGTTTTTCGAAAAACCGATAGGAAAAACACCACGATTTGGCGCAAAGTGCCACGCGGACGTAGAGGTCGTTACTTAGGCGTGTAAAGCGTGCTAAGAACGAGACGAATAAAGTTATAAGAAGTAGGTAACGCCTTTTTAGGTTATCCGTGTAGAAAAATCAGGTCTGCCATGATTGATAGGTGAGGCCGATGTTTTTTGAGTCGAATCTTTCGTCGGTGGACGAAGAGGCGCTGTGGACTTCATTAATTTTTGTTCGTCTTTTTTTGTCGATTGAAAAAAGCGATAGCCTTTGGCTGATACCAAAGTGTGCTTGAGGTCCTTGAGTTAAAGGCGGTTTAACTGGCTTTTATGGACGTCTCGGTGTTGGATAAGTGCGTCTCTTACGTTCGTGTGGTTTCGATACGTCAAGGGGATAACGCTCGTTGCGAATGCTGATAAAGCCTATGGGCTTTAAAACACTGTGATGGTTATAGAAGTGGTTCGATGCGATTTTAATTCAGTTCGCTCATAGAAAGCATTAACCCCACTTGTGAAACAGAATATGAAAAGAAAACAAGAAGCTTACGACGCAGAAGAACAAGACGATTTGGATTTGTTAGATGATGAAGCGGAGGAGCTTTCTGATTGGACGTCCGAAGAGGAAGAACTCGCTGAAGCTGAAAGCACGTCTCATGTTCAGACGGAGCGCGTTAGCGGTTCGAGCAATGGCTATGCGGCTTTAGTTCGTTTAGGTCGTTCGCGTGGTTGGGTGACGGTTGAGGAAATCAACGACCA
Organism: uncultured Sutterellaceae bacterium; assembly: GCA_947253615.1. Lineage (GTDB taxonomy): Bacteria > Pseudomonadota > Gammaproteobacteria > Burkholderiales > Burkholderiaceae_F > Sutterella. The sequence goes on along the minus strand of CAMYAA010000158.1, from coordinate 886 downwards.
TTTGCCAGAATCGGCAACGCGTACGAGTGAAAACGTTCAAGAAGTGACGGATGCTTTATCCTGTTTATCGATCACGGTTTATGAAACGCGCCCTGACGAAGATGATTTACTCTTAGCGGGCAATGCTGCGGCTGCAGAAGAAATCGATGATGACGATGCGGAAGCGATGTTAACGCCGGAGGAAAGTGCGGGTCTTTCGAAAGATCCTTTACGTGCTTATCTTCGTGGCGTAGGTACGCATAAGCTTTTAACCCGTGCGGGTGAAATTGAAGTTGCCAAATCCATTGAAATGTTTACGGGTCGTTTAGTGACGACGTTATTACAGCATCCGATGGTTTTGGACTATTTAATCAACGAAGTTGAGCAATTAAAGGCCCAGAAGGTTCCGGTCGATTCGATCGTGGACGGTTTTACGGACAACATTGACGACTACGTTGAAGAGTCTGAAAAGGACACGGACGAATTACCGACCGATATTGGCGCTGCGGCGATGACGGCAGACCAATTAGAAGAAATGTCCAAGCGTGTGATCGAAACGTTCGAGCAGACGAAGGGGCATTTAGAGGTTATTCGTAAGCACTGGAACAATCCTAAGAAAGCGGACGAAGTGGCCAAGGCCAAAGCTGACATTGAAGTGTTAATGCAGCCGATTCGTTTCTCGTCGCGCATTGTGACGCAATTAACGAAGGTCGTTCAAGATCAAGCCCAGCTCATTCGTGAGAGTTTAATGCGTTTACGCAAGACGTTAACGAAGATGTGTGGGATGAAGGCTGATGCCGCTTTAGAGTTGATCAATGGTGATCCGACGGCCCCGGGCACGTTCGAAGCGTTAGCCAAAGGTCGTGGTGCTGCGGTTGAGCCCTTTAAGCGTAACTTAGGCGTGCTC
>CAMYAA010000157.1 GCA_947253615.1 uncultured Sutterellaceae bacterium | reverse complement strand
GGTACTTCTTTGGGTGGGCGCATAATAGACTTCTTATGGTTTGGTCAATCGTGGGCACTTTTTTGGCGACGCACAAACCACCCCAGCGTGTATGAATTGGTCATTCATGAAAGGGAAACAATGGGGTCGGCTTGCCTGGTAGAGAGCGGCTCAAAAAAACACACTGTTTTAAAGCCTACACTGTTTGGCGTTTTCTTTCAAGACAATAGCTTTTTTTTAAAAATCCAAAGAAAACGGGTATTAATACGAATTAAAAGGCCCCCGATATTTCCCTAAATACCCCTCGTACGAGGCCCTAAGAAAAAAGCACCGGCAAAAAGAGGCCTGTGCTTTTGCTTTTTTTACGATGGACTCGGTGCTTCCCGCCCCCGAAGCTACTGGTGAATGGGAGGCAACTTATCCTTCAAGGTGCGTCGCGCCACACTCGCGCGAGAAAGGGGCGCCACCAACATCGAACGATCATTGGTTTGGACCGCTTCTTTCATGTGCGCTAAGGCTTTTTCAAAGTCCGATAACGCACTCAAGACCGCTTCACGATTTTCAAGCACAATATCCGCCCACATGCTCGGGTCGGACCCCGCAATGCGGGTTAAATCTCGAAAGCCCGAACCCGCGGCTTTAAGCGCCATGTTGCCGACTTCGCTGTCCATCGCGGCGAGCATCGTGGCGTACGCAATTAAATGCGGCATGTGCGACACTAAGGCATACACACGATCGTGTTCGGACTCGCTCATTTCAATAATCTTTAAGCCGGTGGCTTCCCAGAATTTCACCACCGTGTTCTTGGCCTGCTCCTCGACCCAGTGGCTCGAGATTAAAACCCCCACAGCCCCTTCGTAAAGATCGGCGCGTGCCGCTTCGGGCCCCGTGAGTTCACCCCCGCAAATGGGATGGAGCGGAACGTAATACGGTAAACGCTCTTTCTTTAAGTGAGCGCGCGCCGCCAATCCCGCTGGATGACGAACGCTCGCAATATCCGTAATAATCACCTCGGGCTTCGCACTTCGATCAATGGCCCCAAAAATCGCCCCCATGGTCGGGATCGGGGTACAAACCACAATCAAATCCGCCTCGGCAAAGGCCACTTCAGGGTCGGTCGTGACCGAATCAATAAGACCGGCCTCACGCACGCGTTGAGCACTGCGCTCAGAGTGGACTAACCCCGTCACGCGAACGCCCGGCATCGCCTTCCAACAAAGGGCAGCGGACCCGCCCATTAAGCCTAAACCAACTACACAAACCGTCAATGGAGTCGTCATTTTTGTTTTTTTTGTGAGAGTGTCCACCAAGGACTCACTCTTAACCTCAGAAAAAGTGCACACGCCTAAAAATAGTCTTCACGGCGAAAAGCGCGAGCCGCCTCATGGTAAAGCGACACCGCAATCGCGATCAAAAGTCCTACCGTCAGGACAAACATAATGTCGCCCAAACTAATGAGCTTAAAGTACGGGATTAAATACCAAGACCCATCACGCGTGATTTGATCGATCAAGACCGACTGTAAAACGCTCAACTTGGCACCCACGGGCACCTGAGAAACTTCAGAACCACAAATGGCTTCGGCCGCAAACCAATGATGACTCAACGAGGCTAACAGTAAGTCGAGCGGAAAATGCGTCTCTAACGTACAGGGCGGCACGCCAAAAATCCCCGTTAACGACGGGAAATGCTTGAGCAAATCAATACGCACTAAGACAAGCGCCGCACGAATCGTATAAACGAGCGGTACGAGATACACGCATTGCGCTAATACACGAGCCCAACGTTTCTGCGGGGCAATCGCCCCCACCATCGCCACTAAGGTCATCAATAACAAACCAAAGCGGATATACACACATTGCACGCACGGGGGCAAGAAAAGCCACTTTTCAAAGAAATAGTGACCAATCAACAAGGCCACTAACGTCAACGTAGCGAGTGCCATCCAGGTACTGCGTCGAGCCAACAGTAACGGCGCGTCCGGGGTATACCAAGGATTCAATGAGTTCATGGATTGCCAAAGAAGGGTTCTAAAAATTCAAAGTTTACACGTTTTTGTGGGTAGGTTCCCGTTCACCCTATGATAAAGGGCGCCACCGAAGTAGCGCCCTTCACGAATTTGTCATTGGAGTCGAAACTCTATGAACGAAATTCCTTTAATTAAGCATTGGCCATGCGTGGGCTGGATCCGCCACGACGGTTTTTCTTAAAGAAGTGAATCCCTAAGACCGCCGCAATCAAGACCACCACAGCTGTCCCTAACGAGAGCGGTAAGTTACCACCCGAAAGACCTGCCACCAAGTAACCCACCGCGGAGGAGAAGGCTACCACTAAGGCGTAAGGCAACTGCGTCGAGACGTGTTCAATGTGGTTACACCCAGAACCGGCCGAGGAAAGAATCGTCGTATCCGAGATCGGCGAGCAGTGGTCCCCAAAGACCGAACCCGCTAACGTGGCCGACAAGGCAACAATCGTTAAGTTCGGATCGATGGCTTCAATCACCGGCACCACGATCGGGATCAAGATACCGAACGTACCCCAAGCCGTACCCGTCGAGAAGGACAAGAAGGCCGCGATCGCGAAGATCACTAAGGGGAGGAAGATCGACCAGTGAGCACCACCGGAGACCACCATGTGCTGAACGAATTCAGGCGTCTGGAGTAATTCACGACAAACCCCGGAGAGCGTCCAAGCGAGCACCAAAATAATGTTCGCCGGGAGCATCAACTTCATCCCTTCAACCAACCCACTCATGAAGTCGGAGAAAGCCACTAAACGACGCGGCACATAGAGGATGAAAGCCGTCACGATCGCCCCGAAGGAAGCCCACACTAAAGCGGAGGAAGCCGAAGCGTTACCCATAGCCGCACCAAAGGTGTGGTAGGCCGCGTCCTTGCCCCAATAGCCACCCGAGTAGAGTAAGGCCATCACCGCAAAGATAATCAAGGCAAGAATCGGAATAACCATGTCCCAGAGGGTACCACGGGGGTTGCCCGCGGGCGGTTCATTCGAGGTCATGCCCGTCTGAGCCGTTTCTTCACCGCCTTCTAAGGCACGCTGTTCGCTCTTAGCCATGGGACCAAAGTCATAGTCCGTCACGACGATGATGATAATCATCAAGATACAAAGTAAGGCGTAGAAGTTCCAAGGAATGGAGGCCACGAAAGCGCCCATATCGGACTTGAATGCCCCCGTATCCTTTAACGAGGAACCAACCGCAGCCGCCCAGGACGACACAGGCGCAATAATACACACCGGTGCAGCCGTGGAGTCCACGATATAAGCCAACTTCGCACGAGCGATACGATAGCGGTCGCAAATCGGACGCATCACCGTACCCACGGTCAAGCAGTTGAAGTAGTCGTCAATAAAGATGAGAATCCCTAAACCCGAGGTAACCGCGAGCGCGCTCTTTCGCCCTTTGATCTTGCTTACGGCCCACTTCCCGTACGCTTTACTGCCGCCGGACATCGCGACGACATAGACCAAGGCCCCTAATAAGGAACAGAAGATCAGAATATTAAAGTCGACTTTCTTAACCATCAGGTTGAAAGCCGTTTCAACGGTACCCATGACGATGTTGCCATCGGTACCGATCGTATAAATTAAAGTGCCTGTCAAAATCCCCAAAATCAAAGAGGAGAGCACCTCCTTGGTTGTAAGGGCTAAGGCAATAGCGACGATCGGTGGCACGATCGAAAGCCAGCCAGCGGAATACGGTTCCATTTAAAAATCCTTTATAACGGTATGCTAACTCACGTCCACGAAAGAACCGTGATGGGAAAGTCAATCATGAATCTCGTGGCCCTTCCCTCTCATGGTTATAAAAAGACCGATCGACATTCATCACTAACTGACTTCGTAGAGCAAGACAGCATCGGGTTGATGTCAAAAAAAAGAGCACAACACGTGGAGCAAACGAGCCCAATCGCAATTGCACCCCCATAGGACCTTGGAAAATAAAAAGTGGAACAAGGTCACTATGAACGCTACGAAGTTTACCAAGACATCGCCCTCAATGGGCTCTCTCGTGCGAAAAAGGCACAGGTTTTCCGAAAAAAACGAAGTGCCTAAGGGTTTACTCAAACCCTCTAATACATTTCCCTATAACAAAGTACCTAGAGAAATCAAAACCCTATAGCGAGTGCGCCTTTTGGGGCACGCTCCGATTGTCTCGCTTTTGATGAGTAGACTCCAGAGGAAACGTTTCTATTCGTTTCAGGGAGGGTCAAAAAACTGTCTCTTATACACATCTCCGAGCCCACGAGACCGTACTAGATCTCGT
>CAMYAA010000156.1 GCA_947253615.1 uncultured Sutterellaceae bacterium | reverse complement strand
CAGCTGGAGTTACCGCTGAGAATTCAGGTAAGGTTGCCCTTGGTCAGGCAAATGGCGTTACGAATGCAACAAATGAAGTTGGTGCAACAACGGCCAATACGTCTGGTGTTGTAGAAGTCAGTGGTAAACAGAATACCTTTACGGGTTTAGTGACTGCCGATGGCGGTAATGTAACGGCGAATGTATCTGAAGCAGGTGGTAAGAATACAGCGACAGCTGGAGTTACCGCTGAGAATTCAGGTAAGGTTGCCCTTGGTCAGGCAAATGGTGTTACGGATGCAACAAATGAAGTTGGTGCTACAACGGCCAATACGTCTGGTGTTGTAGAAGTTAGTGGTAAACAGAATACCTTCGGAAGTATTAAGGTCAACGATGGTACGGTAACTGGTAAGGTGACCGCTAACGATGGCAAGAATTCTGTTACTGGTGATGTAGCGGCTCAAGGTGAGCATGGTGTCGTCAATTTAGCGAACAGCGACGGTGTGACCGGTACCACGAATGAGATTACTGGTACTACGACTTCGTCAGATAAGGCTAATGTTAATTTGACGGGTAAGAACAATACCTTTACGGGTTTAGTGACTGCCAATGGCGGTAATATAACGGCACATGTTTCTGAAGATGGCGGTGAGAATAAGGTCAATACTTCTCTAACTGCTAGCAATGGTGGCCAGGTGACTTTAGGCAAAGATCCTAGCTTGAAGGAGGGTTCTGTCACCAACACCGTGACTGAACCAGTTGCCTCTTCAGGCGCATCCTCTAATGTGACTCTTGACGGTGCTACGAATGCTGTAAATGGGAATATTACGGCTCAAGAAGGCGGTTCAGTCGTTATGAATGGTACGACTAGCAATACTGTCAAGAATGGTACTGTAACGGCTACTGGACCAGCTACTGGACCAGAATCCACGGTAACGATGAGTGGCGGTCCTACTAACATTACCGCTCCCAATGACGGTAAGGGCGATGCTGTTAAAGCTGAAGACCGAGGTAAGGTTACGATCGCTCAGTTGGGTACTGTGAATGGTAATTTGAATGCTACTAAGTCTGAAAATGGTCAGCTGGGTGGTACTATTGATGCCAAATACGATCCAGATGCCACATTGACAGGTAATGTCACCGCCTCTGGTGAAGGTTCGAATGTTAGCCTTGCTGCCAGCGATGATCCTAAGAGCAAGCTCACCATGAAAGGTGATGTTACTGCTAGCGAAGACGGCTCCGTGACATTAGGTTTGTCTAATGGCTCTAAGCTGACGACGGCTAAAGACGGTGTTCAGGCGAATGGTGGTATTGTTAACGTAATTGCTGACAACTCAAAAATTGACGTGAGCCAGGGCGGAGTTAAAGCTGCCACTGATCAAAACAGTAAGCCTGGTAGTGCTACTGTAACGTTGAATAACGGCTCAACCTTAACGGGGGTCGAAGGCAACGGTGTCTCCGCCACGGGTACTCTTAGTAAAGTAACTGTGAATGTCGGTAAAGACTCTCAACTTAATACTCCTGTATCAGCTTCTCAACAAGGTACTGTTAACGTTAACGTGATTGATAATGGTCAATGGAATGGCATTGGTACCAAGGACGATGGTGAAGTGAATGTATCTTTGGCTAACCCAGAGAGTACGTGGACGCCAGGGGTTGGTACGAAGAGCAGTATCTCCACGTTGTCGGGTGTAGGGAAATTGGTTGCAACCAATAATCCTGCTGATAAAGCAGGCGCTCAGATTAGCGTAGATAACATCAAGAATCCTGAAGGTGGTAAGTCAGATATTCATTTTGTTGTCGACCTGAAGAATCCGAAACCTGGTAGCTTAACGGTAGGAGCATTTGATCCTGATGCTAAGGTAACCATTGTCGCCAATGATTACGGTGAAGCATTAAAGGATGCTCAAGATAACAAACCTATAAATGGTCAGTTTGTTAAACCTGCAGATGGTAAGCAATTAGATCTTGGAAAATTAATTACCTCGGAAATTGGGCAACTTAATCCAGGCGAAAGTATGCTCAAAGATCCATTGGTTGCTGTAATTGGTGGGGATGGTCGTATTTTGATCATGACGAAGGAACAAGCCGCGTTGAGTGCGATGGGTAAAATTGTTTCCTTAAGTGCTCCGATGGCTAGCTACGGTAGCTTAACCTCCAATATGCTCAACGATACGTTGACGCAGCGTATGGGGGCCGGTTACGGTGCTGACGTTACCAAGGGTGCATGGGCGCGTGTTTATCGTGATGACTTCGGTCAGAGCTATGAATATCGTAGTCATGTGACGGGTGCTCAGTTTGGCTATCAATTCGTTAACACCATTAATGGCGTACGCAACATTACGAGCGTGGCTATTCAGTACGATCGCCACTCCTTAAATTACGACGCCACCAATGGTAAGGGTCGTATGCATGGTCTTTTAGTTGGCCTCTATAACACCATTGTTACTGAGTCTGGTCATGTGATCGACCTTCAATTGAAGGCTGGCCAAATTAAGAGTGAATTCGATGTTCAAGCTCAGAACCACGTCGTTTCTGGCGACTATAAGATGCCGGCAATCTCGGTGGGCGTGGAGTACGGATATCGCTTTAAGCTCGGTAAGAAGGGCTATGTGATGCCGCAAATTCAGGCGCAATTTACGCACGAAGGTAGTGCTAACTACACAACCTCGAGTGGCACCCAGGTCGAACTTTCTCGTATGAATTCTGCGTTAGGTCGTATCGGTGTTGAATCGGGTATGGAATTCAAGCCTGGTTTAACGGGTTACGTCAAGGGTAGCGCAATTCATGAATTTAACGGGAAACAAGATATCTTGGCCCGTGACATTTCCACGGGGAATAAGCCTTTCACGTCCTCTGTCGAAAGCAAGGCTACGTGGTACACGGCTGGCGCTGGTGTGACCTATCAGGTCCGTCCGGGCGTTCGCTTGTTCATCGACGCTGAAAAACTCTTCGGCGATGATTACCGCGATTCCTACAAGGTTAATGGTGGTGTCCAGTACCGCTTCTAACCGATAGTGCTTGAAGGTCCTTTCCGCCTTGGGAAGGACCTTTAAAAGCCGACAAGCCACATTCACGTTGGTGGAGCATTACGCTCCGAATACCTTTCGTTGAATGTGGCTTTTTTATGGCTTGAAAAAAAAGGGCAGGAATGCAATGATTCCCACCCTAAAAGTGTCGTTTCAAGGAAACGCGTTCGCGTTACGGCACTTTAAAGCCTAAACCGTCCGCATGACAGGCCGTGCAATAGTTCTTGCTCGGCTTGTGTTCTTGGTGACAGTTGCTGCAGTCGACCGTCTTGGGTTCATAGTGAATCGAGACGTGAGGATTGGCTTCGCCATTCTTGAGAATCGGACCTTCTTTGTAGAGGTTCTTATGGCACTGACGGCATTGGTCTGCCGAAACGGGAGAACCAATTTGCTTACCGTGACACGTGTTACACGGCAAGTTGTGTTTGTGCATCATATCTTCAGCCATGGCGTTAGCGCTCAAAAAGCCAAGACTCAATAAGGCCGAGATAATCAGGGGAGCTTTTTTGAAATTCATGATTCGTGTCCTTCTTCGATTATTTGCCTTGGTTCATGACGCTCTTGGCCGCAATACGACCAAACACAATCCCGTCTAAAACGGAGTTGCCACCTAAACGCGTCACACCATGTACACCCCCAGTGACTTCACCAGCGGCATATAACCCCTTGATCGGTTCAAAGTCTTGACCTAAGACTTCAGCCTTTTCGTTAATACGAATCCCACCCATCGTGTAGTGGAGCTTCGAGGTTAAACGATGACCGTACCAAGGCCCTTTGCCCATTAAGACGCCTTCGTTCGGCGTTAACGGACGATGGAACTCAGGATCGAATTCACGACCTTCTTTAATCCAACCGTTGTACTTGGCCATTTCAGCCTTGAGCGGTTCGAGCGGAATGCCGTAGTACTTTGCTAATTCTTCTAAGGTGTCAAACTTCTTGGTCGTGCCCGACTTCAAGGACTTCGTCAAATAACGTTCAATCGAGACCTTCGGCACAAATTGACTGTCGGCGATTAATACGGCAAAACGCTGAGAACCGTCTTCGTTCTTCAAACGGAAAATGTCGTTGGTTAAAACCGTACGATTGCCTAATTCGTTAAAGCAACGCTTACCGGTTTTCGGATCAAAGGCAGCACCGTACTGCTTGATGTAGTCGCAAACGTCAGCGCCCATCCCAATGCCACGGTCGTCAGGCGAGCACCATGGACCCCATTGAATGTAGTCGATATGAATCGGAATCCCACCCGCACGCATGAGGGTAAAGAG
>CAMYAA010000155.1 GCA_947253615.1 uncultured Sutterellaceae bacterium | reverse complement strand
GTGTATAAGAGACAGTCTTCGAGGGGTTTTGTAAACACGCCTTTTAGAAAAGAGGAACAACCGGCTGTCTCATCCCATACTGCCATTGGATGAAATTTTCCATCTTTATTTCGTTGATTACGGAGATACAGCCCTCCAGCGATTCGAACTCCACGTCGTTGAAAAGATAAGTTAGCGCTACTTTTTAATATTTCTCCAACGGTAATCGATGACGCCTTTAATTTATCCCAGGTTTCCCCAGTTTCTGAAACATCCGAGAGCTTGATGTATCGGTTCTCTTGAATCATTGCGCATCCCTATTTTCAAGTCATATTGAATTTTGCTTACTTTTCCTCCTTTTCTCCGTTCGGATTATCACTAACTTGCACCCTTTGATGTGCAGTTACCTGCCACGTATCAAGTGAATCAACAACGCCCCTTGAACAACTCTTTCAGCACACAAGGAAGTTGCCACTGCGTGGTTGGTTTGTTGAGTGGAGCACAGCAAGCTAGTGCTCCACTAAGGTTGAGCATCACCGCTTTCCAGCAGCGTTGACCCGGTCATATGTGACCACATGAACTCCTATGGCTAGCAAAGTCTTACCTCCTACTTTGCACCACATATCGACCGGGTCATTAACGCTTATTAAGACTACAAGCTCCGCCCCCCCGAGACCTCCGGGCTTGACTGGGGTTCCGGGGGCCCTCCTCAACAGAACCAACTTAGAAACAAAACCAAGGAGGCAACCTTCATCGATAGTATTGATGACCAGTTATTAACCACTACCTAGGTTCGGTCTGGTGTACACAACCGATCTCCTGTGAACCAAGCAAAGCGTTCCTCCAACTTTGCTTATACACCGACCGAACCATCAGGCAATCTCAGCCCACAAGAGTCCGACTTTGGCCCTGCGGGCTTGGTGTGGAGTTTTAATAGACTACAGGCAGCTACTCCTAGGCTAACTGGATGTAGATACCGTATAAGAATCAAGTTTATATAGCTGTTTTATTCTTTCATCCCCTTTCTATCGTTACAATAGAGGAGCTCCTTTGAGTTCACGTCAATTCAAAGTCTTAACCATTATCGATAAAGCTGCACAATGAACAGCGACCATATTGACCAACAAGTCACGGACACATTCAGAAAACTTAATGCGCCCCATGAGAAGCGCTCGTTTTCGCGATTTGGCATTTATATTTCTTGGGCCTCGCTTTTACTCTTAGCCGGGTGCCTCTTTGTCGTCGCCCTCTACGTTAACGAACTCGACCAACGTAGTGAACAGATCCGATTACATGAAGCCGTTCAACAAGTCGCTAAGACCGTCAACACGCGTCTTACCCATACGGCCGACTTGTTAAAGAAAGTCAGTATCCGCTTGGTGCACATCCCCTCCGTCGAAGCCTCCCTCTCGAGTGTGGAGCTTTCCGCCTTAGGGGTCATGCAAGACCGACGTGAAATCCTCGAATTAGCGGTCATTAATAAAGATGACGAAATCATTCGTCATTGGGTGAGTCCAGCCAATAACTCCATCGTCACCTATCGCCTCGGGGAAAAAATCGAAAACATTCGCTTGCGTAACGCCATCGAGAGCGTGCTTCGCGGCGATACGATTTATGTTTCAACCCCCTATAAGATTGGCAATGGCTCCTTCGCTTTTGTCAGCATGGTGATCCCCACCCCCGCGCAAAACCAGGTCCTCTTAGCCCGTATTAATCTCACTCGATTAATTAACGAAACGGCCGACTACACGGACAATTCTCAATACGTCTTTTACGTCGAACACAATAACGAACCGCTCATCGAACGTAATCCAACCGATGCGTTCGAACCTATTCGTGATGCCGTTCCAATCCCAAGCTTTAATAACAACACCTTTAAGTTGGTCGGGTTAAGTTATAAACATAACCTCTTTAATACCGACAACCTCAACTTGTGGGCGGTGGTTGGCCTCGCGGCACTCCTCTTTACGGCTTTAGCGCTCTTAATTCACTATCAACGCCAACAGCACCAGTCGCACAAGCGCATAGAAGCGGAATACGCCCTTCGTGTGGCCATTTCCGAATCGGCCATGGCCGGGTTACGCGTGACGGACCGTCAGGGGAAAATTCTCTTTGTGAACGAAACCTTCACCCGCCTCGTTGGCTTCCCCGCCAAAGAATTAATCGGCTGTACGATGCCCTACCCCTATTGGGACGACTCGGTCACGGCCATGAAGGAAAGCCTTCTCTCGCACCCGAACGAACCACTCCAGCAAAGTTTGGAAATCCGTGTGCGTCGTAAGGATGGCTTGGTCTTTGATGCGCAAATCAACGTTTCACCCCTTTTAAACGAAAACAAACGCTTGATCGGTTGGGTGGGTGAGCTCTACGACATCACCGAACAAAAACGTGCGCGTGAACGTATGCGTGCGGCTCACGAACGTTTTACGCGTGTGGTCCAGTCCATGAACTCCGCAATCTGCGTGGTCCGTAAGGTCAATGGCCTCTCGCACATTCTCTTTAATAACGCTCCTTACGAACATCTCTTTGGAAATCAGCCCGCCGGGGCTGATCGTCTCATTGATATGCTCTCGAACTTGCCCCCGTCCATTTCGCGTGAAGGCATCTTTGACGAGGCAAGCCAACGCTGGTTTGATGCCCGTACCCAAACGATTACGTGGACGGACGATCAACCCGCCCAAATGATCATTGCCACGGACATTACCAATCAGCGTGAAACCGAATTGGCGCTCGAAGCTCAATTGCGTCGTAGTGAAACGACACAACGCTTGGTCACCATGGGTGAAATGGCCAGTTCGTTAGCGCACGAACTCAATCAACCGCTCGCCGCCATTGCTAACTATGCCTCCGGGGCCGAGTACATGATTGAAGCGGGCAAGATCAGTCAAGAGTCGACCATTGAGGCACTCACCAAGATCAATAAACAAGCCCAACGTGCCGCCGCTATTATCAAGCGTATTCGTGGGTTCGCTAAACGTAGTGACCCACAACTCCAATCGATTAAAGCAGAAACCGTGGTCTCAGAAACCATGGAATTGGCGCAAATTCAAGCGGCCAAATTACGCTCCGAAATTAAAATCCACATTGATCCTGATCTTCCGCTCATCCGTGGTGACGCTGTGATGCTCGAACAGCTCCTCTTAAACCTCCTGAAAAATGCGATGGAGGCGAGTCGTTCGGCCATGCCTACGGGGGTCACAGTCGTTGAACTTTGGGTTACCCTCGATGCTCAGAAAGAAGTCGTTGTGTTTAAGATCGTGGACCACGGAACGGGGATTTCCGACGATAACAAAGCACGCCTCTTCGATGCTTTCTACTCAACCAAAGAAGAAGGCATGGGAATGGGACTCAATATCTGTAGGAGTATCGTGGAACTCCACCAGGGTCGTATCTTAGTGACTGATACACCAGGGGGCGGCGCCACCTTTACCTTTACAGTACCCGTAAGCTAGAGGAGGATTTTTCCCACCTTAACCATTTTCCTGATGTAAAATCAGTTTATCCCGCTTGAAGAGAGAGAACTCATGTCAGACTTTTACATTGATACTCCTGAAACCCTCGGTACTGTTTATGTCGTTGACGACGATGAAGCGGTTCGTGACTCCTTGAAATGGTTGCTCGAAGCGAGCAATTATCGTGTTGAAATTTATGACAGTGGCGAAAGCTTCATTGCCAATTTCGACCCGAAGGCCATTGCTATTCTCGTTCTTGACGTCCGTATGGATGGCATGAGCGGCATAGAAGTTCAAGAACATCTTTTGAAACGTGAAGCAGATATTCCTATTATCTTCATCACGGGTCACGGCGACGTTGGCATGGCGGTTAACGCTTTAAAGCGTGGCGCTGTGGACTTCATCGAAAAACCCTTTGAACAGTTAGCGTTGAAGCGTCAAGTTGAAGCCATGCTTCAGACGGCTCGCGAACGTCGTATGGAAAAAGAACGCCGTACGCTCAATCAAGCGTTAATCGACAAGTTAACGCCGCGCGAACAGCAAGTGCTCGAACGTATTGTGAGCGGTCGCTTGAACAAGCAAATCGCTGACGACTTGGGCATTTCGATTAAGACCGTCGAAGCTCACCGTGCCTCGATTATGGATAAAACCAATTCCGGGACGGTTGCCGACTTAATGCGTGTCGTGATGGATACCAATGCCTTAGATAGCAAAGGCAAAAAAGCGTAATTCATTACGAACTTTCTGAACCGATCGGATTGTTTTAATCCGACGCCCCCTTAAGCGCTCTAAGGCCCATCTTCAGCTGTCTCTTATACACATCTGACGCTGCCGACGATATGCAGTGTGTAGAT
>CAMYAA010000154.1 GCA_947253615.1 uncultured Sutterellaceae bacterium | reverse complement strand
CCACGTGGTCGTGTTTGGCAGTGTACTGGCTACGCGTTTCCCTTTCAGATTGTCGATGGTATTGAGGTCATTCCTATTTTTTAAGGTAATGATGAGTGCCCCAACCGAGTGCTTAGGATCTTTGGCTAAGTAATTTTTACGGGTTGCAATGCGAAATGGTTTAAGTTCACTGTCTGTTGCAAATTGAGATTCGAAGCCCGCGGAACCAATAACAAAAGCCGGGTGCAATCTCTCTAGTTGACTTTGAGCATCTGCTTCAACAAAAACTTTTTCAACCAAATGGTATGGAGAGATTTTTTTATTTAGAGAGTCAATTAGCTCTCCGATTTCTTGTGAATCGTAGGTGTTGGACAAGGTGTCAGGAACGGCAACGATGAGGTTTGTTTGTTCTTTGGCCGATGGGGTCACGAACACAAGCCCTAAACAAAAAAATATAAACAACGATCTCATCGAGTAGTCCAATTTAAGTCATAGCTTATTTTGTCTGCGGTTGAGTGTGTTACGTCAAGCGCAATGCTAATTTTTCTTCAATATACGACAAATTTGCTATTTAACGAAACTGTCTCTCTATTTGAGCTATTGTCGTATGCCTTAATTGATGAGAGTTTTCGGGGTGTTGAAGTGTCTTTGGCTACATATAAAAGGTGTTCATCACTGAGAGACTTATAGCATTGGGTTGTGGTAAATGAACGTTTGTCTCGTGCAGGCAAAAAGACCCTCCTGTTGCCGGGAGGGTCTTGATGTAATGAGGTGTCGTTAGAACTGGTGACGTAAGCCTACATTGATCTGCAAGTCAGACCAAGGAGAAGCGCCAACGCTCTTTTCGATATCGCCATAGAGAGTTGTATGGTTATCCGTGTGGTAGTTTGCACCCAACCCTAGACGTACCCATGTTTTATGGTAATTGCGACCATAATCCATGTTGAGGTCATCACTTCCTACGATATGAAGGCGCGTCTTCGCCTGTAACTGATGGAGGACGTTGATCTTCCCATAAATCTGCGATTTATGATTTTGATCGAAATAGCGTCCCGCCAATAAACCCGCACGGGCTAACCAATAGTTCATGCTGTGCGTGTTGACTTCGAATGTGCCTTCAGGGCCAACAAGTGTCGTACGCATATTGGACGCTCGGGAGTACGACAACTGCGCTTGAGGCTCAAAGAACCATAAATTTTTATCGATATGCTTGCCGACTTCGATGCTCGCATTAAAGAGATGGTTTGAACGCGCCCCTAAGTCGAGGGTATTGTCCCCATCCTTGATCGTTTGTGCTTTAAATTTGTTCCAGCCATATTGGACGATGGTGTCGAGATAAATCCCGCGATCGTTGTGATACGTGTGATAAAGCCCGAGCATGTCCATATGGTTGCGCGTTGAGCTCGCCGGCAAGTTCACTTGTCCTAAGAGACGATCATAGGAGAGTCCGATAAAGCTCGAATAGTGTTGTCCGCGATGTTTGTAGACGTTTAAGTCGACTTGATAGCGTTCTAAATTGGCCTTGAACGGATCTTGCGGTTGACCTTTCCCATGATGGTAAGACGCACGTATCCAGAGGTTCTTGGCGTCAATGGCTTCACTTTGCAAACCAAGACGCTGGTGAAGTGTGTCGTTAAGCGTGCTCAAGCTATAGAGTGCATACGAATTAATGCCTTTCAAAGTCTGTAAGGTTGGCGTTGCTTCTTCGTCTGGCGACACGTTTGTGGCTTTTTTCAAATACCACTCTTGGGTGTAGCCTTCTTGTTGAGTTTCGCGTGAAGCTAACTCGTAGCGACGGTAGTACAACGTATTCTTCCCTTCCGTGGCTTTGAAGAGTGAATCGGCGGTGTGCTCATTGACGTATGCCAAAACCGAGTTCTCGGCTTTGTCACTAGTGCTAGCGGTGTTGTTTAAGTCCAGGTAATGCGTACCCGTGTCAAATTGACCGATATATAACTTGTCGTTATCGGTGTTGTTGCTCGCGTCAATATCTAGGACAAAGTGACCGCCAGTCCCTGAGAGGTGGTCAATGGTTAATGACTTGGTTTTGATCTCAACCGTCATTGCCTCTGTTTTAGCTGGATCAATGAGGGAAACTGTGCCTCCTTGCTCGAGCGTCACGTTTTGGATCGTTGATGAATTGGAATCAGCCGTTTCCGGTAAGACTGTGACTAGCGCGTTATCTTTGACCGTCAGTGAGTTAATCCCAGGGTGATTATCTGCTTTTGAAGCCGCTGCTCCAAACATGATGGCAGCCTTTGTAGATGCGCCGATATCCTTATTTGCGTCACCAGTGACAACGATGTTGTTGGTGCCCTCATCGACGGCTTGTGCGTACAAGACCCCAAGTTTGTTTGGGTGATTTGCTATATGGAGATCAATATTGCCTTGATGAAGCGCCATGAGTTTGTATACGGGGAGATTGGGTTTGTTTGGATCGGCTTTTTTAATACTAAGGTCAAGAGGGGCAGCGTCATTAGTATTAATTTTTAAACTTGAGTTTTTTCCACCTACCACGATGGCGGGAAGTTCATTTTGGCCATCCTCAATAGGTAAGCAGATAGGAGATTCCACGCTTCCTTCAATGTTGATAGCGTTTTTGCCTTGTTTTTTGTTCTGAATTTGTATTGTTTGTATTGTTGATCTCGCCTCTATCCCATTCTTAAGATTAATTGCGATGTCTCGGTCAGAACCTCCTGTAGATTTGATGGGTAACCATAAAGATGAACTATTTTCCTCATTAAGGTTGTCAAGGCTTTTGTAGTTATGGAGACTAAACTTATCTTTAAAAGTGATGGATACAGACCCATTATTTGTTGTACTAACATCTAACCCATTCATGTTTTTTGTCGCGCCAACGACGCTCACTTTTTTATCAAACTCGAGATTGATATTATTCCCATTGTAGGCTCCGGCTGTAGCGAAAGTGTTAGTGACGCCTTCGGCAGAAACTATGATTTCAGAATGACTAACGAAGTCCGAGTCATTGTTAAGAGCATAGAAAGTAAGTGCCGAAGTCTCTGGTGCAGAAAGTTTTATGTGTACAGGGGTGGGGCTTGCAATATCAAAGTTATCTTTTACCTTTTCGTTATGCGAATTGTCTTTGTTAGGATAGATCAAATACAGAATTCCTATTGCCTCACTATGTGAGGAGGCATTAATGTTTAAGTCGCCGTTAAACTGGAGTGTATGTATACCTTCCTTTGTACTGTATCCCCAATTAGCGATGCCGATAGAGTTGACGTGTGACCCAAGAGAACTCGCTTCTATATTTACCTTTCCATCAAATGTAGAGTTAAATGTGGTGCGAATTTCATCATTTCTACGTTGGTTAGGATAGATCATAATCCCGGCGTTGTAGTTAAACCCTTTGAGTTCCTCTACAAGTTTGCCACTGTGGTTTAGTTTTTGATAGGCGCGAATCGTAAGGTCTTTTTTAAACGTAGTGTTGTAGATGCTGATGTTGTTGTCTTTATTGGTGGGTTCTTCTAAGTTAAAAAGAATGCCAGCGTTTTGCATATTTAGCGATGTTGTTAATCCTTGGTTATACAGTTGATCAATCACTACATTGGCGTCGAACACAATGTTAACTAGCGCGTCGGTGGCTGGTGATATTTTGGTGTGAGATGTTGGAAAACCAGCCATCGTGATACGTATCCCTTCGTTTGTATTCTTCCCCATCCCTTTATATTCCATAGCCTGTGTTTCACGAGGGGTTACCGTATTAGTTTTCCCGGTCCTAGGATCAAATTCAGGGTAGGTAAAAGTTTTATATGTTTCATATTGATCGGGAGAGGGAGTTCTCGTAACGATATAGAAAGTCGAGTTCGGTTCTTCTCCCTTGAAAGTAATATTTGACTTTAATATTGCATTGGTATTGGTCGCATAAACTATTTTGTTATAGATCCATGATCTGTAGGGGAAATGCGATTTGTATGACGCTTGAGTGGGAATCACTAAATTGATAGCCGTAGTCATATCCATAGATGGCATTATTAGGAATAATAAAGGTTGGGTTATGGTTGTCTGACGTCGGAGCAACATTCCAGTATTGCCAGTTATTAATCGTGTCTCCGTTGTTCTTGATGCGATCGAATTCTTTAATGTTTTCTGGCGTTGGCGTAAAGCCATAAGCAATGGCAGAGGCAATGGCATTTAAAGTGAATGCGGTGAGTAAGTAAGTCGAAAATATGGGCTTCATGGTCGGTCTTCCCGTGTGGTTGAAATCAGGGATTAAAGAGGTGACTCCTCCTAAGACAAATTTCAAAAACCTACTTTTCCTATTCTTTTTCGTAAGTCCTTGATATTTGTGCAAAATG
>CAMYAA010000153.1 GCA_947253615.1 uncultured Sutterellaceae bacterium | reverse complement strand
GTAATAAATCCATGATTGACTCCCGAGCTTAGGCGTTAAAAAAGTAAGGTAACACCGGTACTTGAAGACCAATGCCGTACACGAATAAAAGCCAAATCAAGGCGCTCACGACGCAGCTTAAAATGACAATTTCCAACTTTTTCGCACTTTGATCGGCAAGCGACGAAATCGCTATCAATAAGAAGATCGCTACGAGCAGTCCGCCCTTCATGAGCGTTAGGGCAAAGGCCGCGGGACCCGCGAGCACGAGGAGCAACACCCCCCACTTAATGGGCTCGAAATGCCCCGTGGAGCCGTCCGCTGGACGTCGGAAAAGACCGAGTGCACTAATAATCACGCCCAAGAGCGCTAAAAACACCCCTAATACCGTCGGGAAGTACGCCGGGCCCATACGGCTCAAGGTACCCATGGCATTTTCTTGGGCCAGAATCACCGTGACTACGCCAAAGACGGCAAAGAGAATGCCTGCCCAGAAATCTTTTTGATTTTTAATCATTGTGAAGCTTATCGACAAAGAAGTTTTCGACGTGGTTTCGTCTCGCCCGTATTCTAGACCACTTCAATAGCGGTAGGCTTGAATCTCAGGCGAATTCAGGATACGAAAAAGGCGCCAGGCTCTATCAAACACGACAAGGTCCTTGGGCACCTTTTTCCGCTTATGGCGTCAGTATCGCCTTAGATGGGCTTAGCACCAGAGACTTTGACTAAGTCGCCATACTTCACGTATTCACGTTCCACAAAGGCCTTAAAGTCTTTGGCACTCATGGGGCTCACTTCACCGCCCAACTTCGAGAGACGCGCTTTGAGCGCATCGGAATTGAGCGCGTTGACTAAACAGGTATTGAGTTCTTGAACCACACCCTCGGGCGTACCCGCGGGGACAAAAACCCCGTACCAGGTCGAAATGTCAAAATCAGGAACCCCTGCTTCTTGCATGGTCGGCACGTTCGGTAAGGCCTTCGCACGCGTTTTCGTGCTCACGGCCAACGGCACTAAAGCCCCCGAATCAATATTGGATTGGGCACTCGCCAAATTGTCGAAAATCAAATCGGTTTGACCCGCGAGCACCGACAAACGAGCCGCTGCCGCCCCCGCGAAGGGCACATGAACCATGTCGAGACCGGCTTTGTTCTTGAAGAGTTCAAGCGCCATATGACCGCCCGAACCGTTCCCACCCGAGGCCACATTTAATTCACCAGGATGGGCCTTAGCATAGGCTTCTAAATCGGCCACCGAATGAATGTTGTGCTTTTGCGCGAATTCTTTCGTCACCAAAAGGACGTTGGGCACATCCGCAATCAAGGTCACCGGGGTGAAGTCCTTGAGCGCGTCATAGCGTAAGTTCGTGTAGATGTGCGGATTAATGGCTTGCGTGGCCACGGCCCCAATGACCATCGTATGACCGTTGGCCTTTTGACGCTTGACATAACTCATGCCAACACCACCGCCCGCTCCCGGACGATTTTCCACAATAACGGTGCCTAATTCGGGTTCAATGGCTTCCGCTAACGCACGGGCAGAGACGTCCAAAGGACCCCCGGCCGGGTAAGGGACCACAATCTTAATGGGATTGCCGTTGTCGCCATGAAGCGTTTCCGCCTGGAGAGACATCGGAAAATAAAAGGCACTTGTGAGTGCCACCGCTCCGATGACACTCATAATGGTTCGACGCTTCATCATGAATGCTTCCTATACCAAATGTGACGTTGCTTTCGAAAAAGAAAAAAACTAGAGACAACGTCGGATTAAAACATGGTGGGTTAACCCTAAAAGGGGTGACCCTCTGTTGATTTGAGCACATCAGCGTTAAAAGTGCAAAAATAAGCAAAATCTCTTATGTTTTTCAGGAATAGCTAGAGAGAGAAGCTTTTTCATCCTTCACTAAAATGTAGCACCTAAGGGTAAACGATAATGACGTTTTTTGATTGTTGTTTTTGTGCCTCTAGGGGTTAACACTTCGGCCTCTCGTGTTGTGAACTCGGGGGAACCTTCCTAGAATTTCAGGAGTCGACCAACCCATAGGAGGAGAGAATCACGATGAGTCATTATCACTGTCAAGAATTGAAGCCCTGGCCTTATGAACGTTTAATTGTGCACCGTGCCGGTGGAGTTTTAGCCCCTGAAAACACGATGGCGGCCTTTCGTGAAGGGCTCCATCAAGGGTATCGTGCGATTGAAACGGACGCGATGTTAGCCTCGGACGGCATTCCCGTGTTGATGCACGACGAAGTCTTTGGTCGCACGATCAAGTCCCCGGGGAGTGTTCCCGATTACACGAGTCAAGAAATTCGTACGCTCGACGCAGGCCGTTGGTTCTCGAGCTTTTATGCGGGCGAACCTCCCGCGGGCTTTATTCAAGCCATGCAATGGTGTCGTCTCAACAATGTGTGGGCCAACATTGAAATCAAACCGGCCAAAGGTCAAGAGAAAGAAACGGGCCGTGTGGTCGGCGCTTTAACGGCCGAACTGTTCAATGACGTTTTACAAAACCCGATGCTCTCGCGTGAAGAACGTCAACCGTTATTGCCCCTCTTTTCGAGCTTTAAAGCAGACAGTTTGAAAGGGGCCTTAGAAACGGCGCCGGATATTCCGCGCGGCTTTTTGATCGATGAAATTCCGGGCAACTGGTTAGAAGTGATGGAATCCACGCAAGCCGTGGCGCTTCACATTAACCACAAGCGTGCCACGCCCGCGTTTGTCGAAACGATTAAAAACGCTGGCTACTGGGTCTTTTGCTATACGGTCAATGATCCGAAACGCGCTCGCGAGCTCTTTAGCTGGGGGGTTGATGCGATGTGTACGGACCGTCCTGACTTATTGCGCCCCGGACTCTACTAGTCCAACGTTGTCTCACTAGCGCACCAAGGCCTTGCTTCTCAACAAGGCCTTTTTTCTTGGCGTTTCTTTTGGTGGAGATGCGGGAAACAAGGTCACCCCTCCCCCCAGAAAAAGAAAAAGGAGGACCAACGTCCTCCTCGATGTGTTCGGGCCTATGCCAACCGTTTAGTCGTGCGAACCACACTTACGCGTACGCATATTTTCCTGGGGCATAAACTGCACCATGCCGTCTTGAGTCGTCAATGCATCCTCAGGCGCGGAGAAGTCTAACTTCACGGCCGAGACAATGCTACGCAACCCTTCCACGTCAAAGATACGCACGTGCTTTTGGTTCACTTCAATTAACCCATCGTGCGAGAAGCGACTCAAGACGCGACTCACCGTTTCGAGTTTTAACCCTAAGTACGAGCCAATCTCTGCACGCGTCATGCGAAGCACAAATTCACTGCGCGAATAACCACGCGCTTCAAAGCGGTGAGAGAGCGAGAGTAAAAACGCGGCCAAACGCTCTTCGGCATACATGCTGCCTAAAAGCAACATCACGCCGTTTTGACGCACGATCTCACGCGAGAGCATCTTCTGGAAGTGCAAACTCAACGAGCGCACGTCCTGACCGA
Organism: uncultured Sutterellaceae bacterium; assembly: GCA_947253615.1. Classification (GTDB taxonomy): domain Bacteria; phylum Pseudomonadota; class Gammaproteobacteria; order Burkholderiales; family Burkholderiaceae_F; genus Sutterella. The sequence goes on along the minus strand of CAMYAA010000153.1, from coordinate 852 downwards.
TTTCTTCAATGCGATTAAACGGGATCACGCAGACTTCCGTATCTTCAAGCGCCACCACGTCGCACGAGTACACGCCTGAACTTAACCCATCAAAGCCCACCATATCGCCGGCCATGCTAAAACTCGTGACCTGCTCTCGACCGTCACTACTCATCACCGTGCTCTTTAAAAAGCCCAAGCGAATCGCATACAAATTGTCAAACTGGTCCCCAGCACAATAGAGCGTCTCACCACGACGGATGCGACGACGGGTCTCTACTAAGTCCTCGAGGCGTTCTAATTCCTTTAAAGACAAGCCCTGCGGCAAGCAAGATTCGCGCAAATTGCAATTCGAGCAGGCCACACGTAACGAGGAAAGATTCATGTTTGCTATCCCTATCTATTCTGTCTCACAGTCCCAAGAAAAGTTTGTTCTCGAAACTTCCTCGGAACCCTTTTTAATGCTTTAAAGAAAACGCATTCGATAATATAAGCATAATTTATCAACGATAAAATAAGCCCCAAACTCAAACGTCGCTTTGTGTAAAGCACTCTCGGTCTTTTCCAACATTGCTTTCAGAACGACCCCAAATTTGATATTCATCAAAGATCATTCATTCGTATGGTAATAATATCAGGAAGTTTGAGTTAAGTCACAAGTTCAAGCATAGGAAGCGCATATATGACCAACCCCGCCTCAAGCGGTGTCGAGTTACCTGACCTCGATCTCCTTAAAAAGTTTGACGTTCCCGCCCCTCGTTATACCTCGTATCCGACGGCGGATCGCTTTAATGCTCAATTCACGAGCCAAGACTACGAACAAGCGTTAGCGCAACGTCAGCATGCCTCGAATCCTGCGTTATTGTCGCTTTA
>CAMYAA010000152.1 GCA_947253615.1 uncultured Sutterellaceae bacterium | reverse complement strand
GTGGACCTTCACATTCAGGCCTTCCGTATTGCTGAAGCGCTCTCCTTGCCGGTGATGGTTTGTATGGATGGCTTCGTGCTTACTCATGCTTTTGAACGCATGGATATTCCAGAACAAGCGCAAATTGACACCTTCTTACCGCCTTACGAACCGCGTCAAGTGCTCGATCCGCAGAATCCGTATTCGATTGGGGCCATGGTGGGTCCTGAAGCGTTTACCGAAGTTCGTTATTTAGCGCATCGACGCATGTTGGACGCATTGGATGTGATTGAAGACGTGTCGGCCGAGTATGAAAAGATTGTGGGTCGCAAAGCAGGGGGTCTTTTAAGTGGGTATCGCTTAGAGGATGCCGAGGTGATCGTGATTGGGCTTGGTTCTCTGCTGGGCACGGTCAAAGACACGGTCGACGAAATGCGTGAACAAGGTTTCAAAATTGGTGTTTTGAGTGTGATTAGTTTCCGTCCCTTCCCGTATCAGCAGTTGAAAGCGATGGTTCAGCATGCGCGTGCGGTGGTCACCATTGACCGAATGATCAGTCCTGGTGGCGGCGGTGTTGTTTGTTTGGACGTGATGAAGGCCTTACGTGGTTTAGCCATTGAACAAAAATCAGTGATTGCTGGTTTAGGGGGCCGCCCTGTGACGCGTCGTGCCTTACAGGATGTTTTTGAAAAAGCTTATGCCGGCAAGCTCGATGACGAGCCGTTCTTCCTCGATTTAGATCAGGAGTTGGTGGATAAGCAACTTGAGCGTGAAGCACGTTGTGCGACGGGGCCTTTGGCAGAAGCGTTAAATCGTGATGTCATGCAACGCAAGATTGAATCGGGTGAGGAATTTTAAGATGTCGGAAGTTGTGCATTTCTATCAGACGGGAACGTTTACGGTCGGTAATCGTTTATTAAATCCCGAGGAACGTACCTTACAGGCGTCCATGAACCGTACGAATTCTGTGAATTCGGGTCACCGCGCTTGTCAAGGTTGTGGTGAAGCCCTGGGGGCTCGTTATGCCGTTGACGCTGCCATGCGTGCAACGGGTAACAACCTTTCGGCGGTTAATGCCACGGGTTGTTTGGAAGTCTTTTCTACGCCGTATCCGGAAACGAGTTGGCAATTGCCCTGGCTTCATTCGCTCTTTGGTAATACCGCCGCGGTAGCCACGGGTATGGCTGCGGCCTATCGAGCACGCGCTCGTCGCGAAGGTCGCGAAAACCCAACGCGAGTGATTGCGATGGGGGGCGACGGTGGTACGACCGACATTGGTTTTGGCTGTTTGTCCGGGATGTTTGAGCGTAACGATGATGTTTTATATATCTGTTACGACAACGAAGCCTATATGAATACTGGGGTTCAACGTTCCTCGGCCACGCCGCCGACGGCCCGTACCGCGACCACGATGCCTGTTGGTCAAGATCCCGGTAACTACTGGGGTCAAGGTAAGGATGTCCCATTGATTGCGATGGCGCATGGGATTCCTTACGTGGCCACCGCGACGGTTGCGGACTTACATGACTTAGAACGCAAAGTCACGAAGGCCATGAGTATGCATGGTGCTCGATATATTCATATTTTTGTGCCCTGCCCGCTCGGTTGGGGGCATGCTTCTGGTATGACGGTGACCTTAGCGCGTCTTGCTCAGCAAACGGGTTTATTCCCAGTGTTCGAGGCTGAGTATGGCAAGGTGACTGGGGTCGGCAAGATTCGTCGTCCTGCGCCAGTGGAAGCTTACTTAAAACCGCAAAAGCGTTTTGCCCATTTGTTTGGTAAGAACGCTGACCCTGCTGTATTGGAACGCTTACAAGCGTTAGCGAATCGAAATATCGAGCAATATGGCTTATTAGATCCCGAATTCACTGACGATATTAACCCCGTTGCGTCTCAAGCTGAAGAACGCATTCGTCACTATTAATCGGGTAGCGTTTAGGAGATTAACGTGAACGAAAAACCTTTTGCTATTACCCTGGATGTCGGTTCGTCTTTAGCGAACAAGACGGGGACGTGGCGTACTTTGAAGCCTGTTTATGTAGATCGTTTACCGCCGTGTAATGCTAAGTGTCCTGCGGGCGAGCAGTGCCAATTGTGGCTCTATCATGCAGAAAGCGGTGATTACAAGCGTGCCTGGGAAACGATTGTTCAAGAAAATCCGATGCCGGCCATTATGGGTCGTGTTTGTTATCACACCTGTGAAACGGCGTGTAATCGCGCCGTGGTTGATGAGTCGGTGGGGATTAATGCGGTTGAACGTTTCTTGGGTGACCATGCGCTCAAACACGGCTGGAGCTTTGTGAAGCCCGAAACGAAGACGGGTAAGCGAGTTTTAGTGGTGGGTTCGGGTCCAGCAGGACTCTCTGCGGCCTATCACTTAGCGCGTGCGGGTCATGACGTTGTGATTTATGAAAGCTCGGAGAGTGCTGGCGGGATGATGCGTTATGGCATTCCGAAGTACCGTTTACCCCGTGAAATTTTGGATTTGGAAATTCAGCGTATTTTGGATCTCGGCGTCGAGTTGCATTTAAATCGTGAAGTTTCTGATTTAGCCCAAGAGATCAAAGAGGGCCACTTTGATGCGGTCTTCTTAGGGGTTGGGGCTAGCCTTGCACGTAATGCCTATATTCCTGGCGGGGATGCTCGGCACATTATGGATGCGGTGAGTGTCTTACGTTCGATGGAAGGGGAAGAAAAGCCCATGTTAGGCCGTCGCGTCGTGGTTTATGGCGGTGGTAATACGGCTATCGACGTTGCTCGCTCGGTGAAGCGTTTAGGGGCTGAACCGATGTTGGTTTATCGCCGTACGCGTGATCGTGCCCCTGCTCATGCCTTTGAAATTGAAGAGGCTATTGAGGAAGGCGTTCATATGAAGTGGCTTTCGACGATTTCGGAAGCTGAAAAAGGGGAAGTGCGCATTGAAAAGATGACCTTGGATGAAAACGGTCGTCCGCAACCCACCGGTGAATATGAAACGATTGGTGCTGATAGCGTTGTGTTAGCTTTAGGGCAGCAATCCAACCTTCATTTCTTAGATGGCATTGAAGGTTTAAAGATTGAAAATGACGTTGTCGTCACGGACGAGTTTGGCTATACCGGGGTCTCGGGTATCTTCGCTGGGGGTGATATGCTCCCCGGGGAACGTAATGTGACGGTGGCTATTGGTCATGGGAAACGTGCGGCTCGTGCGATCACGGCCTTCTTAAAGGGTGAAGCGCCACAGCATCCGAAACCCTTAGCGCCAGCGACACCGGATCGTTTGAATTCTTGGTATTACTCTGACGCGCCCAAGACGATGCGTCCTCAATTGGATTTGGTTCGTCGCCAAACGACTTTTGAGGAAGTGGTTCAAGGGCTCAACGAAGACAATGCTTTATTTGAAGCACGTCGTTGTATGTCTTGTGGGAATTGTTTCGAGTGTGACAATTGCTATGGGGTGTGTCCTGATAATGCCATTATCAAACTCGGGCCTGGGAAGCGCTTTGCGATTAATTACGAGTACTGCAAAGGCTGCGGTATTTGCGCCAATGAGTGCCCCTGTGGCGCGATTGATATGGTGAAAGAATCCATCTAACAGCGTGTGAGCTTTGATGGGAGGCAGTGAGTTAGCAAACTCGCTGCCTCTTTCGTATTTAGGGATAGGATTTTGACCCTTTAATGGGTCGACGTAAGGCAATAACGAGCGAGGCAATCACGAGCAGTGAGCCAATAAAGTAAGGCGCCCCGGCAAGAATGGGGTGTTCTGTATTGCTTGTCGTTACGATGAGAAGTGGCGTCCCAATGATGGGGGAAATAGCTCCAGTAAAGCTGTTCAATGAGCTAATTGCACCGAGGTTGATCCCTTGCGTTTCTTTGGTGCAGTAGTTGCTGACTTCGCCTCGAATGCTAGGTCCAACGATCCCAAGCACGGCCGTGAGGCAGCAGAAAACGAGACTGAGAGCGCCCCAGGGGGACAGACCAATGACCAATAAAGAAATCGCACCGACCAACAGCCCGGCTAATACGATGCTTTGTGGTTGGTATTTCTTACTCATTTTCGGGAGGATTAATCCCTGAGTGAGGCTAATGCATAATCCCAGACCAAAGACCGAAAGACCAATCCACAGTGGGGTCCAGCCGTAGCGATATTGGGTATAAAGAGCCCAAGTGGTGGTCATGAGACTTTGCGCGAGTGTATAAAGCGTTGTAATGAGTAGTAGTGGTAAAAGAGGGCGAATCCGTGCCAAATGTGCAATGGCAGAGAATGGATTCACGTGTTTTAGATTAATCGGCGAAGTATTTTTTTCTTTCAGACTTTCCGGTAAAACTAAAACCCCGTAGATAAAGTTGATC
>CAMYAA010000151.1 GCA_947253615.1 uncultured Sutterellaceae bacterium | reverse complement strand
GTTGTCGCCTCAGGAGCAGCCCAAAGAGAGCGTTAAGGAAGCGCCTTTGGTCCCGGGGCTCTCTAAGGCATGGTCGCAATTTTGGCTTCAATCTCGTCCGCTTACCTACTTAGGGGATACGGATCCCGTCGTGGCGTATTTGCATCGTCGCGGGTTAAAAGTGCCACGTGAAACATTGTCGATTCGAAGTCATCCAGGAATTCCATACTGGTATTTAAATACGACGACGGAACGTTGGGAAGTTCAAGGGGTGTACCCCGCGATGCTCTCGTTAGTGACGGATGAACAAGGTCAATCGACGTTGTTACATCGCACGTATTTAACCCAGGATGGGATGAAAGCACCCGTGGAGTCGCCAAAGAAACTTACGGCGGGTGAAAATCGAGGCTTAATTCGCGTCGTTGAGGCGCGAGGGAGCAAAAAGCTTGGCTTAGCCGAAGGGATTGAAACGGCGATTGCTGTGAAACAGCGTTTTGGGCTCCCGTGTTGGAGCACGATTTGTGTTTCGGGGTATTCGCATTTTGATGTGAAGCAGTGGGGTTGGCCAGAGCTCGAAGAGGTCCATATTTACGCGGATAACGATGCGAGTTATACGGGCCAAGCGGGGGCTTTTGAGTGTGCACGACGCATTAAAGTCGCCCGACCGGCATTACGGGTTGAGGTGCATTGTCCCAAGACGGTGGATACGGACTGGGCTGATTATCTTGAAGTGATTGAGAGTGAGCCCGTACCGACGATGACGCCGGTGTACAAGACCTACTTTGAGCGTCATCCCATAAACGCCAATGGGGACTTTGAGATGTTCCCCTTTGGGTTTGAGCCTTAATGCCCAATAAAAAAATCCCGAGAACAATGACTGTCTCGGGATTTTTTTGAGCCCCATATTTGCCAAGTGGAAACATGGGGCGTATCGCGTTAGAACTTAACGTTGTGGGTTATTGCCCAGCAATGTTGTGTTCCTTCTTCGCTTCGTTACGTAAACGAATATGAAGTTCGCGTAATTGTTTTTCGTCAACTTCGGACGGCGCTTGCGTTAACAAGCACTGTGCACGCTGAGTCTTCGGGAAGGCAATCACGTCACGGATCGAATCCGCACCGCACATCATCGTCACGATACGGTCGAGACCGAAGGCGATACCACCATGGGGAGGCGCACCGAATTCGAGAGCGCGTAACAAGAAGCCAAACTTCTGTTCAGCTTCTTCCGGACCGATCTTCAAAGCGTCAAAGACTTTCTTCTGAACGTCTTCACGATGGATACGGACGGAACCGCCACCGATTTCCCAGCCATTTAACACGCAGTCATAGGCGCGGGCATAGGCGTTACCCGGATCGGTAACCAACTTGTCTTCGTGACCCGGTAACGGGCTCGTGAACGGATGGTGGCAAGCATCCCAACGTTGTTCTTCTTCGTTGTATTCAAACATCGGGAAGTTAACAACCCAGAGGGGCTTCCAACCCGGGGTGAAAAGACCCGTTTCTTTACCGAACTTCGAGTGACCAATCTTCAAACGAAGGGCACTCAAGCTGTCCCAAACGACCTTGGCCTTGTCAGCACCAAAGAACACGATGTCGCCGCTTTGTGCGTTCGTGGCCTTGAGGATGGCATTCAATTCGTCGTCAGAGAGGTTCTTGATGATCGGGCTCTGTAAGCCTTCACGACCCGCATTGATGTCGTTGACCTTGATGTAAGCCAAGCCCTTGGCACCGTAAATCTTGACGAATTCGGTGTAGCCGTCAATTTCAGAACGGGACATCTGAACTGCGCCAGGAACGCGTAAGGCGACAACCTTACCCTTGGGTAAGTCTTTCACGGCGGAGAAGACCTTGAAGTTGGAGTTAGCGACTAAGTCGGTCACTTCAACGAGTTCGAGGTTAACGCGAAGGTCAGGCTTGTCGGAGCCGTACTTGCTCATCGCATCGTCGTACTGCATGATCGGGAACGGATTGACGAGATCAACGTCAATGACTTCCTTAAAGACGGTACGAACTAATTTTTCCATGATGGCACGAATTTCGACTTCGTTTAAGAAGGACGTTTCGATATCCACCTGGGTGAATTCAGGCTGACGGTCAGCACGTAAGTCTTCGTCGCGGAAGCACTTCACGATCTGGTAGTAGCGGTCGAAACCAGCCACCATCAACATCTGCTTGAAGAGTTGAGGCGATTGCGGGAGGGCGTAGAAGCAACCATCTTGAACGCGCGAGGGCACCAAGTAGTCACGAGCCCCTTCCGGCGTGGAACGGGTTAACATCGGGGTTTCGATGTCGATAAAGCCGTTGGCATCCAAGAATTTACGGAAGGCCATCGCGGTGCGATAACGCGTACGCAAGTTCTTTTGCATCACAGGACGACGAAGGTCTAACACACGATAGGTTAAACGCGTGGTTTCGGACAAGTTTTCGTCATCGAGTTGGAACGGAGGCGTAGCCGAAGGATTTAAGATTTCTAATTCTTGGCAAAGGACTTCAACACCACCGGAAATGAGATTGTCGTTTTTCGTGCCTTCGGGGCGAGCACGTACCGTGCCCACGACTTTTAAGCAGAATTCATTTCGGCACTTATCAGCGGTACTAAATACATCAGGACGATCTGGGTCACAGACAACCTGAACAAGGCCTTCACGGTCGCGAAGGTCAATAAAAATCACACCACCGTGGTCGCGACGACGGTGAGCCCAGCCGAAAAGAGTCACGGTTTGACCGATCAACTTTTCATCAACCAAACCAGAATAGACGGTTCGCATAAATGCTCCGAGAGTTAAGTGTTATCAAAGATAACGTGGGTCTCAAAAATGAATCCGTGTAAAGCGGGCAAAAGGCCGACCTTGACGGGTAAAAATTCTTTGTTGTTTGTATCAAACAAACAGCCTCAGTGTATAAGTTTACCTCTAATGAGAAAAAGACGGGGGCCTGAGGCTTAAGTTAGGGCAGATCTAAGCATTATTCCCAACACTTTTTTCTTTAATGGGAGGTGCCATTACCCCTAAGGTTAAATGATACTTGAGAGCATCTTCAACACTGACGTTGGCAGGAACGATGCTGGCGCGATCGACCATGACCACAAAGCCCGAGGTTGGGTTAGGGGCGGTCGGCACGAAAAGGGTGACGCATTGTTCGCCACCAATGACTGCTGCGGCCTGTTCGTCAGGTTTAGAGACGACAAAACCGTAGGTCCATTGTCCTTTTTGTGGGAATTCCACCAAGACGACTTCTTTGAAACTTTCGCTTTGTCCCGACAAAACGGTACTCGTGATTTGTTTAACCCCAGAGTAAACCGAGCGGACTAACGGAATATGGTTGAGAAGATCTTCCCAAAGGCTCAGAACTTTTTGGCCCAAGAAGTTGGCCACTAAAATTCCGGTGACAAAGATCAGGGCGATCGCGATGGCGATGCCAAGCCCTGGGATATTGAATCCGAAGAGATTTTGTGGTTGATAGCGTTCGGGCAAAAGAGCGATAAGAATATCGCTCCAATGCATGAGTGATTCTAATAACCAAAGTGTGATGGCCAACGGTAGCCATAACAAGAGACCAGCAGAGAAATATTTTTTGAACATATGCCGTTCTCCTTGAGATTTAACGTGGTGCTGTTATGCCGTCTTCTTGACGTGAGAGGCAGCACGTGCCGTTTTACCCCCCTGGAAGTCGGTGGCCGCCCAACCAGTTCCTTTTAACTCAAAGCCAGGAGCGGAGAGTTCTTTGACCATCGTATCCTTGCCGCAGTGCGGGCATTTTTTTAAAGGGGCGTCGCTCATTTTTTGGAGCACGTCTTTTTCAAAACCACAAGCTGAACATTTGTAAGCGTAGATGGGCATAGGAAATGCATTAAAAAGGTTGAATAAAAAAGGAGTAAGCAAGCATTATAGGCGACAAAACGGGCTTGAGCGAGTTGAGTGCAAGTGGACTTGATGAAAATGGGGGGTGAGTGAGGTCTCAAGCAGGGTGAATCGGCTCCTCGGAGCCGATTCAAACCTGTTGATAGGAAAGCACAAGGCTTTCGGGAGAGAAGGATTAATCCTCTTCGTCCTTACGCGTGAACTTGGAGGCGAGTTCGGTTTGTTTTTGAGCGGGTACAGGTTGATAGCTTTCGAGTTCTATCGACCAAGAGCCCGTCCCAGCCGTCATGGCATGTAAGCGTGTGGCGTAGTTGTCGAGCTCAGCCAAGGGAACCAGCCCATTAATTTGGGTGACGTTACCCGGAAGCGATTCGGTCCCCACCACTTGACCACGACGGGAGGCTAGATCACCAGCAATGTCGCCAAAGTACTGTTCAGGGGCGAGAACTTCGATTTTTACGATAGGTTCAAGCACTTGAGCTTTGGC
>CAMYAA010000150.1 GCA_947253615.1 uncultured Sutterellaceae bacterium | reverse complement strand
ATCTACACACTGCATATCGTCGGCAGCGTCAGATGTGTATAAGAGACAGGAAGTCGAAGGCATCATCCTTACCATTGACGCGAGCGCCAAGTAAGTTCACCCAAAGGTTCTTGGAAGCCTTAACCGTGTCGATATGGCCATAGATGCCATCCGTCACGAGATCAGCAGCGCCGATCGTGGCAAAGCCAACACCAGCCGTAGCGGCAGGCGCGAAGGCAGCATTTAAAGTAACCGTGCGATCTGCGAAGGAAGCCTTCTTATTCGAGATAACAGCCGCGATCAAATCTAAGTCAGCGGTGGGCTTAACCTTGGCTTGAGCATCAGCTAAGGTTTTCTCCAGACCAGGCAACTTATCTTGTTCTGTTTTTAATTCTGCTTTTGCGGTTTTAATAGCTTCTGTATTAGGCTGTTCAGCTTTATTAAGTGCTGCTAAAGCATCTTCCTTCTGTTTAATCGTATCCTTTTGAGCAGTTACAGCGTCCTGTTTGGCAGAAACCTGAAGTTCGTCATTAGCCTTTGTCAATGAATCTAATTCATCATAAAAGTCATGCGTGACAACCGCCTTCTTTTCATCAAGCTTGGGCTTATTCCCTTCCATGGTAACAAAGGTTGGCATATAGACTGCATCAGCATAAGTATCACTCAACTTCTGTTGAGTTAACTTAAGTGCAATCTTCCCAACATCTTGTGCTGGAGTAACGGAGTAGTCGTAACCAAATTTATCACCTAAAGTCGAGAACTGAACACCATCAACCAAGGTCTTCTTATCTGCTTTAACTGCCTCAATTTTTGCACCAGCAACAAATTGAATCTCATCAGGAACCTTTGCAACATCGGCAAGCCCGTCTACGACGACCTTAGCGCCCGGTTCTGCCACTAATGTATCATCTGCCGACAATGTAACAAAAGGAGTTTTAAGAGCATTACTGGTAACAACCGTCATCACGCTGTTAGAGCCAAGTACTAAAGAACCAGCAGCTGGTTTTGCATTTTCAGCAGGAGCTTTTGCGTCACCGACCGTAATGCTAGTCGTCGACAAGGTAATAGACTTATTCGTGTATAAGCCAGCTGCGTTTAATTTAGCCAACCCATCAACATCAGTAGGCACATCGGTAACCAACATCAAACCAGCGTCACCCTTAATAGCGATATCACTGGCGACTGTTCCAGTCACAATGAGCCCCTTACTCTGACTCTTATCGTCACCCGAAAGAGTTAACTGGGTTACAGCTAATTTCCCTGTATTATCTAAAGACTTGAAATCAGCGTTCCCCTTAAGGACGGTAATGCCTTCATTCTTTAAGGAACCTTTAGAGCCTGCAAGAGTGGCACTGAACTTATCCGCCTTCACGATGAGAGAGGTATTTTCAGCCATGGAAATCGTGCCAAGTTCAGCACTCTTACCAGCAACTAACAACTCAGCAACAACAGGCTTCTTGTCTTGTCCAGGTTCACCTGCAACGAGTGTAACATTATTGTGTGGCGCTTCTTCCTGATTTAATAGATGTAACTTATGTCCAGTAACGGTAAGAATCTGCGGCCCTTTTTCGGTATGACCAAGTTTTTTAACAGCTAAATCAAAGTCCTTAAGATTGAGTGCTTTCTCTAACTTAACTTTATAGTCGGGAAGAGAAATACCTGCTTTCTGTGCTGCAGAAAGCGCTTCTGCCTCTAAGGCTTTACCTTCATCGTCGACGAACTTCAATTCGGCAAGCTGCGTTGCCGTTAATGCATTTTTGCTAAGGTCGGAGATCTTGATGTTCTTAAGCTTTTCATTCTTAGCAATAGATTCAAGAACCTTGTCATTCAACGCAGCTTCTAAAACGAGGTCACCGCCGTTAATTTCAAGACCGTCAAGCAATTTAAGCTGTGTTTTTCCTTCCGCAAACTCAAGTTCACTGCCCGTAAACTGAACCTTTACAGCCTTTGAACCATCAAAAGTCTTAGCATCAATCTTTTTTGCTACATCATCTTTCTTTGTGAGGAAACCTGCACCAAAAACCACCCCAGAATTAGTCACTAAAGAACCTGCATTCTGAACAAGCTTAGAATCTTTTGTGATAGTTAAGGCCGTATCAATTTTGAGCATCCCAGAGTTTACCAACTCGGTTTTAGCTTCTTTTGCACCAATATTTAAGGTGCCTACATGAATGTAGTTATTGTTAACAGCGCTAGAGCCTTCTTGAGCTGTAATAGTAAGGGGACCAGTCGATTTAATCGTACCGTCGTTGACTAATTTACCAACAGTAGCAGCAGTACCGTCAGGATTCGGCTTTGCGGCAACGCCCAATGCAAGCGTTTGACCATCAGCTAAAGTTAAGACAGCATCCTTCTGAATATTTACCGTGCCGGCCTTCACAGCAAACGAATTTTCATTGAAAGAAACCTTAACTTTTTCTGCATCATTAGCACCCGTCAAATTGACAGTAGCGTTATCCGTAACAGAAATAAACTTCTGCTGTTTTTCTGCAGTAACCTTCGACAAATCGATAGTCACATCCTTGTTGAAGATCCCCGTCGTCAAAGGATCTTCAGCAGCAGGTTCATCAGCCTGAGCCACACCAGCCACCATCGTAGCGGCCACAACAGCAGCCACTAAGGCGCCAGACTTGCCAGAAGCTTGAGCGGCCCCGGACACTTTTTCATTGACCGCCACATAGCAGCGACGGGCAGTATTCCATACTGTCTTAAAACTCTTGTTCATCTCGAAATCCTATTAAATTGCAGGGTCTGTACTGCACATGCCAACAAGCGGCACTTCTTTCTAATTATTAGGATTCATAACGAGAACACAACATTCATTACCCCTTATGTCATTACAAATATGAAATGCACATTTGTCCTATTACCCCTTTGTGTGCGGGATTGCCACTAAAATTAATAGAATCACATCAAAATTACTCATCGAAAGTAGTAGAACCCATATTAGCCAGAAAGTTTAGTTGTCCGTACATATAATTTAAAACTTCTACAAATTTACTTACAATAGAGAAACACTATAAAAAGTCCGCAAATCTGTTGTTTTCTTGTCTCACACACAAATTCTTATCAAGAATCCAAACACAAGAAACACATCCATTAAACACAAAATTCATGCTCATACAAATTTATCATTTATATTATTTTTAAATATTCATTTATTATTCAACAACATAGAACACTCAACACAAAAAAATACGCCCAAATTTCATCGAAATTACAACGCCATTCCGCTACTCTTGAAAAAAATCTATAGGCGATAAAAATCCTCTTTTCAGCGAACCAAAAAGAGGATTTCTTCGGGAGCGACGTTATCAACTATTGTCGACGTGAATCTGCCGGTAAAACGAGTTGCACACGAGTGCCACCATCGTCCCCATTTTCGACTTCCACCGTCGCGCCAATACGCGAGGCACGTTCGGACATAATCAACAAGCCCACGTGCTGATTGCGGCGTTCTTCAACGAGTTTCGGATCTAACCCCACCCCGTCGTCTTCCACCGTCACCACGAGGTCTTCTTCATTGCGAATGCAAACGATCACATTGCTCGCGTGCGCATGCTTACGAACGTTGGAGAGCGCCTCTTGAATAATAAAGATGCTCTGGAGCTTCTGATTGGGAGTGAGCTCTGGGCCGTCCCCCATCACAATTAAACGAGCATTGACGTGAGACTGCGCTTCAAAACGCTCAATCACCGTCTTCACCCCGCTCACAAAGCCCGTCTTATGCACACGCTCACGGAAGTTCAACAGCAACTCACGAACGTCTTCATAACAGTCCTGAACCCCCGTACGAATCGCCGCTAAGGATTCGTCACGAAGTGCCACATCATTATTCTTAATGGCGTCATCCAAGAATTGCACTTGTAAGTTCAAGAACGATAACGCTTGCGCAATCGAGTCATGTAACCCTTGCGCTAATAATTGACGTTCTTGCACGACCGCGAATTGACGATCGCGTTCAATTAAGTTCGAGTTTTCAATGGCCACGCCTAAGTGCACCGCAAAGCTTTCTAATAAGCGCACCATTTGCGTGGGTAAGGCTGGTTCTTTCTTATAGAGTAAGGTAAAGACGCCCACGTCACCCGAAGAGCAGCGAATCGGGAACGCATAGCATTCCACGAATTTCTCACGACGTAACTGCTCGGCCACTTCGGTCGGAATGCCATCCAAGTCAAAGCTCAACGGAATCCCTTTACTTAAGACCTTTTCTAAAGGGCCATGTAAGTGACGCAATTCCGCCATGCTCTTTTCGGTTTCTTCGTCCACGCCCGTCACGCTCGTTAAGAAGAGCTGATGGTCTTGCCCTAAGAGCAACCACACCGCACACGCGTCCGCTTGACTATGACGCACAATACCTGT